>JANMSB010000274.1:0-4263 GCA_031388915.1 Pseudomonadota bacterium
CGCCCATGTGTACGCCAGCACACATAGCCCACGCTAGTTTTCGAAAGACAACGCCATCCTTCTCTGGAAGTAAGCACATAAGCGCAATTTACAGTTCCCGGATTTCACTAGGCATCTGACTGTATTTTATGGACTTCCCACGATTTGCTTGAGCGCTATCGAGACACGTGACTGACTGGGGTGGAGCGTTAGTGATAAAGGTGAAACCAAAAAAAGAGGACGCATCCTTAACGGCAAAAACCTCAACCTCGTGGGATGGGTGGCTTGGCCATTCTCATTCTCCAAAGAGTCATTGATAGTCACAAGTGACTCATTACTGTGGCTTCGAAAACGGCATAGTTGCCATTGCGGCAAAACCATCCCCATCTGGCTAGCTACACTCGCTAGCCTGGAACAAGTTCTGTACACGAGGCGCGCTATATGCCCGACACCGATCAATTGATGGAAGTCCTCAATCTTGAGCAGATGGAGGCGAATCGTTTCAGCGGCAGCTCCTGGCCGAGTGCGAGTCCGCGGATTTTTGGCGGGCAAGTTGTCGCACAGGCGCTGCGAGCTGCTTACGCTACGGTCGCCGCTGGCCTATGCCACTCGCTGCAAGGCTATTTCATTCGCCCTGGTGAACGGACCAATCCGGTGCTGTTTGAGGTTGAGCGCGGGCGCGAGGGAAAAACTTTCGCCACTCGCCGCGTCATCGCCACCCAGAACAGCGCGCAAATTTTTAACATGACCTGCTCGTTCCACGTGCCGGAGGATGGCTTCGAGCACAGCATTCCAATGCCGGACGCGCCGCCGCCGGAAAGTCTGTCGGAAATCGCGGCATGGCGTGACGAACTGCCGTTCGATATCCGTCACGTCGAGCCCTTCGATCCCAGCAAGCCATCATCGGTGGGTGCGCAGCAAAAAGTGTGGATGCGCACTCGCCGCGACTATGGCGAGGATGTCGCGCTCAATCAGGCTCTGCTTGCTTACGCGTCCGACTATTTTCTGCTGCCCGCTGCCTTACGCTCGCACGGCGTGAATTTCTTGACCGACGTGCACGCGGCGAGTCTCGACCATATCCTTTGGTTTCACCGGCCGACGAATTTCTCACGCTGGCATCTGTATGTGCAGGACAGTCCTTCCGCCTCCGGTGCGCGCGGTTTCAGCCGCGGCGCGCTGTATCGCGAAGATGGTGTCCTGGTCGCTTCCGTCGCGCAAGAAGGCCTCATCCGACGGCGCTATTAACCCGGTGGGAAAATACATCTGCTGTTTTCCGTAGGGGCCGGTTTTAAACCGGCCTACATGGATGCAGGTTATGCCGGGCTTGCCTGGAGCATTGACCGGCCGGCCTAAACTCTATGTTTCGGCACCAGCAGGCGGGTTTCTTGTCAATTGATGTGGCCCGCCCCTACACGAATCGGCAAAAACATCAGGTGTATATGTCCGCCGGGTTAATAGCAGTGTTCAATTGATCGAATGGATCTGTCCGCCATCGACGCGATAGTTTGCGCCGGTGATAAAGCCCGAGCGTGGACTGGCGAGCATGCAGGCAACGACACCGATGTCTTCTGGAGTACCGAGACGGGCCACCGGCAGTTGCATCATTTCGGTCGCCATGCGGTGGGTGATCTCTTCGTTCGTCAGTTTACTGGCGCCCTGTGCCGCATAGAGGCCGCGTGCCCACTCGATCAAGTTCTCCGTCGCGATCAATCCAGGAGAGATGGTGTTGACCGTGACGCCAACGCCTTTCAGCGATCCCGCCAGGCTCACCGTCAGATTGTTGAGCGCGGCCTTCGCACCGGAATAGTCGGGGCCCATGTTGTTCGGTTGGACCGCCACGGCGCTGGAGATCTGGATCACGCGTCCCCACTTGGCTGTCACCATGTCGGGTACGCAAAGCAAAATCATCCGCACCGTCGAGAGCGTATTGACCTGATAGTTCGAGAGCCATTCTGGCACTGTCACGTTGATGGGCGCGCGCATGGTGCTGTCGGTACCGTTGCTGCCACCTGCGTTGTTGACGAGTATCTCGATGCTGCCGCCAAGCACTGCCCGCGCCTGGGCGTAGGCTGTAGCGGCGCCTTCATCGGTTGCCAAGTCGCCGAGGGCGATGCCTGCTGCGCCGATTTCAGCCGCGACCTTTTCGGCGCGCTCCCGGCTCCTGCCGTGGACCACGACTGTGCATCCCTCCGCCGCCAGCAAACGGGCGATGCCGGTGCCGATGCCAGCGCTGCTACCGGTAACGAGCGCGTGTCGCCCCTTCAGTTGTAAATCCATGGTGTTCTACCCCTAAATTAATTGTGAACGAACACGTTAACGAGACGTCGGCGCCAAAGGATCCAGACCCGTTAGCACACCACCGGCCATGCCCAGCGCCGGCTTTTCGCCATGCATCACTGCCTGCATCGGCAACGCATCGATGGCGCGCTTCTGGCCTGGGTCGAGTTGATCGTAGAAGCGGCGGGTGGCATCCGCCACAACGTCCATTGCGCTCTTACCCTCGGCCATGATGTGCTGCATGCGAGCGACGCGCTCGGGCATGGTGGCGGGGGTCGGCCCCGCGAGCGCCTTCATCCTACGGTTCACCGCGTCGAGCGCGGTGAGATAGCTTTGCAACGCCGGTTCCTGAGCAGGCCGAAGTTGGAGAATGGTGCGCAGGCGGTCAGCGCGTCCGGCCCGAGCCTCCTGCGGATCAGGCGCCGCCAGCGCAGCGGCAGGTGCCGCCGCCTGAGCGAAAGCCCTCGCGCCGATCACGGCGCAAAGTGGCATGACGCAAAGTGAAATCGCAGCGACCGCAACCAAGCTCCGCATCTTAGCTGTCATCTGAGTATCCTCCCGTGGTTTCTCTTTGATCTTCTGGACACTGGAAGCCAGCGTCTTGCATCAACGTTAGCAGTCGACCAGTGCATTGTGAACCGCCAGTCTTTATTCAATAGGGTTTGAGTCTGAGCGGGAGGGCGTTTAGTCTGCCTATTCGCAATCGCATCGTCGCTGAACCTGGTGGGAGATCGCCGTGGAAAAGTTCGAGAGCATTGACTGGTTCAAGGATCCAAATTTGCACCAGGACCCTTACCCCTATTATGAATACCTCCGCGCACAAGGACCGGCGGTGCGCCTACCTCACTACAATGTCGTGGCGGTGACGGATTACAACGAGGCACTGAAAGTGTTTCGCGACAACGAGCGCTTTTCCCTGGTGCAGGCCGTCCTCGGGCCTTTTCCGCCGCTGCCGTTCAAGCCGGAGGGAGATGACATCAGCGCGCAGATTGCGGCGCACCGTCCTAACATGCCCATGGCGGTGCAGATCATGACGATGGACCCGCCCGAGCATACGGCGCACCGCACCTTGCTGATGGGACTGATCACGCCCAAGCGGTTGAAGGAGAACGAGGAGTTCATATACCGCCTCACCGATCACCAGATCGGCACCTTCATTGATCGGGGCAGCCTCGAGGTTGTCAAAGAGCTGAGTCATCCTTTGGCCACGCTGGTGGTCGCGGACTTGCTCGGCCTGCCGGAGGGTTTTCACGAGCGCTTGCTGAATATGCTCCCCGCTGTCCACCCCGCCACCCAATCTCAAATCAGCGGCGCTGGAGCTAACGCCTACAATCCACTCGCAGCATTGGACGCCGCAATATCCGAGTTCATCGTGGAGCGTCGCAATACCCCGCGGGGCGATGTCCTGACCGGGCTGGCGCAGGCCAAGTTTCCCGATGGGACCACGCCGGAGGTAAAAGATGTGGTGAACATCGCCTCGTTCTTGTTCGCTGCAGGACAAGACACTACCGTGCGTCTGATCGCCTTGTCGCTGCAAGTCCTGGGCGACAATCCAGAGCTGCAACTGACGCTGCGCAATAATCGTGAGCGCATTCCGGCATTCATAGAAGAGATGCTCAGGTTTGAGTCGCCGTCAAAGGTCGGCGCCTTTCGGCTCGCGAAAGTGCCAACCAAGGTCGGCGATATCGACGTCGCGCCGGGCGAGTTGGTCATGCTGATGCTGGGCGCAGTGAATCGCGATCCGAACCGATTCGAGCGTCCCAGCGAGTTCAACATTGATCGGCCGAATCTCCACGATCATCTCGCCTTCGGCCGCGGCGCTCACGCTTGCGCCGGCGCGCCGCTGGCCCGCGCGGAGGGACGCATCGCGCTTAACCGCCTGTTCGATCGGACCTCCGACATCCGCATTTCGGAAACGATGCATGGGCCGTGCAACGCGCGCCGCTACGAATACCTGCAGCGCTACACGGGGCGCGGTTTGAAACAACTCCATGTGGAGTTCACACC
>JANMSB010000297.1:0-1966 GCA_031388915.1 Pseudomonadota bacterium
ACCGTCCCAGACGGTTTTAACGTGCAGGACTTCAACCCACTGCCTCACCCTGCTACCCTTCGCGCCCTTGTATTAATTGACACCCGACCACCCCGGCAAGTCGCTGACTTGAGGCCGGGTTATTGGCGTTTGCAGACTGAGTAGCGCTCTACCCGTGACCAAGAAATTCCTACTTCCTTCGGCCGAGAAACCCCGCGTGCGCTGGGGCCAGTTGTATGGCTCAGCCATGGCGCTCAAATTGGCGGAGGCGGCGCAATTACTGGGTGCGCCGCTGCTGGTCATCGCCGCCAATGCGCGCGAACTCAGTCGATTGGAAGATGAGCTACGGGTGTTTCTGCCCAAATCCATTGAACTCCTCAGTATCCCCGGCTGGGAAACCCTGCCCTACGACCTGTTCGCACCGCATCCGGACATCATTTCGCAACGCTTAAGCACGCTGGCGCGTTTGCCCCATTTGAAGCAAGGCGTGGTGCTGGTGGATGTGGATACCGCCATGCAGCGATTGGTGCCGCGCAGTTTTATCGATGCACATGCATTCGATATCGCCGTGGGAAATCAGTTGGATCTGAACAGCTTTCGCCTCAAATTGGCGAGTGCCGGTTATGCCAACACTTCGCAGGTCATGGCGCCGGGCGAGTTTGCAGTACGCGGCTCGCTGCTGGATCTATTCCCCATGGGCAGCACCGCACCGTATCGCATCGACTTGTTCGACGAAGAAGTGGAAAGCATTCGTAGCTTCGATGTGGACACGCAACGCACGCTGGAAAAAGTCACGCGCATCAAGTTACTGCCGGCGCGCGAATTTCCTTTGAACGCGGAAGGTGTGCAGTTCTACAAACGCCGCTTTCGCACGCGCTTCGAAGGCGATCTCACGCGCGTGCCCATGTACAAGGATGTCACCGAAGGCGCACCGCCTGCCGGCATTGAATATTACTTGCCGTTGTTCTTCGAGCAGCTTAGTGATGTGTTCACGTATCTGCCCAATGGTGCGGTGGTGGCGTATGGCGTAGATTTCAGCGGTTTTCTGGAAGAAGCCTGGGGCACGATTGTGCAACGGCACGAGCAGCGCGCGCATGACACTGAGCGTCCGATTCTCACGCCTGAAGAATTATTCCTGCCGCCGGCAGATTTTCTAATGCGCCTGAATGCGCGCAAACAAATCGAAATATCGACGAATGAACTCGATCCGAATCGTCAGCACATCTCCTGGCAGAACTTCGAGAGCACCACACCGCCACCCGTGAAACTCGATGCACGCGCACCCGAGCCGGCGCGTGCGCTGTTGGATCACCTGCGCAACTATCCAGGCCGCACGCTGATCGCCGCCGAATCCACCGGTCGGCGTGAGATGGTGCTCGACATTCTGCGCAAGCATCAACTCAACGCGCCCACGCTGGATGACTGGCAACTGTTCATCACCAGCGAAGTGCCGCTGGCGATTACGGTGTCCCCGATTGCACGCGGTCTGCAACTTAAAGACCCGCCTATCACTGTGCTGGCCGAAGAACAGTTGTTCGGTGAACGCGCTAAACAGGAACGACGCCGACGCCGTGCCGATCGCGATCCGGAAAAGATCATTCGCGATCTGTCCGATCTCATGCCGGGTTCACCGGTGGTGCACGACGAATATGGCGTGGGCCGTTATCTCGGGCTGCAAACCATGGACGCTGGTGGGCTCACCGGTGAGTTCCTGGTACTGGAATACGCGGACGGCGACAAGATCTATGTGCCGGTGCAGGCGCTTGATCGTGTCAGTCGCTACACGGGTGCAGCCGGCGACAATGCACCGCTGCACAAACTCGGCACCGATACCTGGGCCAAGGCGAAGAAAAAAGCTGCGCAGAAAGTCCGCGACACCGCGGTTGAACTACTCGATCTGTATGCACGACGCGCGGCACGCCAAGGTACTTCGCTGCAAGCTACCGAAGCCGAATTACGCGCCTTCGCCGATGCCTTCCGCTTTGAA
>JANMSB010000304.1:0-5416 GCA_031388915.1 Pseudomonadota bacterium
TCCCCACCAAACTTCTCGGCCATGACTTTCGTCAACGCCGCCGTCAGGGTCGTCTTGCCGTGGTCAACGTGACCAATCGTGCCGACGTTCACATGCGGCTTATTACGCTCAAATTTCTCTTTTGCCACAGCGGCGATCCTCTAAATAGCGAGTAACTACGTGATCAATGCGTCATCAGGAACAATCAATCTACCCATCCGACTTAGGTGCCTAACTTAGTCCACCACACCCAAGCCAAAAATCTTGCCAGCAGCCCCATCGCCGGAGCTGGAGCCCACGACCGGAATCGAACCGGTGACCTCGTCCTTACCAAGGACGTGCTCTACCGACTGAGCTACATGGGCCTACCTTCTCTACAACACCATCCTGGCCAACAATCGGACAAGGATCGCTCTACACCCGAACTCCCCCACCCACTTCCACCGGAGCGAGTCCAATGGAGCGGGTGATGGGAATCGAACCCACACCATCAGCTTGGAAGGCTGAGGTTCTACCATTGAACTACACCCGCAGCTCGTACAAGTCATCGAACCAGACACCTTGCCGACACGTCACTTGCTACACAAGATGACTGTCAACTTGGTGGAGGGGGTAGGATTCGAACCTACGTAGGCATAAGCCAGCAGATTTACAGTCTGCCCTCGTTGGCCGCTTGAGTACCCCTCCCGCGGACGTAAGAGCCGGGTATTCTGTGTATCGCCCCCGCTGGTGTCAACAGCGATATGACTTCAATTTCCGGGAAGCACGAAAAAAAACCTACATACCTGCGCGGGTGTCGGTATCGGACCCGCCACTGAGTGCCGAGCTTTTTGATCAAGCTTTCGCTGTCACAACCGATACCCGTAGTGAGTTGTCTATACGCTGATCTACAAGCTGGTCTGAAACCACCTGAATGAACGCCGAGTTTGAAGCGCGCCTAAGGGCCCAAGTTGATTTTCCGAGCCCTTCGCGTGTGGCCAGCGAGGTGATCGGCCTTGCGCGCGATCCAGACATCGAAATCACCAAAGTCGCCACCGCCATTGGCAAAGACCCCGCCATGGCCGCGAAGCTGTTGCGTATTGCCAACTCGGCGTTCTACGCCCAACGCCGGTCCAGCCAGAACATCCGCCAGTCGCTGGTGATTATCGGCCTCAACGCCGCCCTGACCCTGGCCCTGAGTTTCTCCTTGGTGTCCACGCTGCGCGCCTGCAAACCCAACGGCATCGATTACCGGCGCTATTGGCGCCGAACCCTGCTGGCCGCCACCGCCAGCCGCGCGTTTGCCGAGCGGGTTTGCAAGGGCCGCGACGAGGACGCCTTTCTGACGGGGCTACTGCAGGACGTGGCCATCCTGGCCATCGATCGCAGCACGGCGGATTTCTATGGTCAGTTGGCACAAGGCGCGTCGCACTCCGACCAAGTCAATTATGAGCAAGAACACCTCGATGGTAAGGACCATGCCCATTACGGCGCCATGCTACTGCGCAACTGGAACCTACCGGAACTGATCTGCTACGCCATCGAATACAGCCACAAACCAGAAGCGGCCGATACGCAGACCGACGAAGGCAAGCTGGCACGCTGCATTGCCCTGGGCAGCGAGCTTGCCGAGGCAGCCCTCGCCAAAGACCGCAGCACCCTGCTACCGCGAGTAGCGGACCAAGCGGCCAAACTGGTGGGCATCCGTGGCGAGCAATTTACGGAAATAGTCACCCGCGTCCTGAAATTGATTCCGGAAGCCGAAGAACTCTACGAGACCAGCATCCTGGATGCCGCCGAGGCGGAAACGTTGTTGGAACAAGCACGCGAACTAATGACGGTACGCAACCTGACCGCACTACGGGATGTACAAGCACTGCAAGAAACGGCGGCGGTGCTGATGAGCCGCACCGAAGAACTGGAAGACGCCGCCCGGCGCGATCCGCTAACCGGCGCGCTCAACCGCATGTGGTCAGAACGCCTATTCGATCGCGAATACACCCAGGCCGTGATGTTCAGCCGGTCACTGAGCATTGCGTTGATTAACGTCGATCACTTCAAACGCATCAACGATGCGGTTGGCCTCGAAGGCGGCGACCGGGTGCTGAAATCGTGCGCCGACACCATTCAAACCAATATCCGCGGCAGCGATGTGCTGGGTCGCCACAGCGGTGACACCTTCCTGATCATTCTGCCCGGCACCGATGAAACCCTGGCCGGCCAAGTGTGTAATCGCATCCTCACCAGCGTTAAAGAAATGCCGCACACCGCCTGCCAGGAAGCGCTGAAAATTACCGTCTCAATCGGCATCGCCACCTACACACCCCAGCACCGCTTCACCAATGCCAGTGAACTGTTACAGGCTGCCGACCATGCGCTGTATCGAGCCAAATTAACTGGGCGCAACCGAGTGGAACGCTTCGATCCGCCGATTGCCGCTGGTGCGACGACTCCGAACCCAGCGACACTCTGAACTGGCAGCGTCGAATTCTGTCGGCGAGCAGACCACTACATCGCGTTGGCCTTAAGGCCGGCAAAGCCCGGATCGATCACTTCCACCGACTCAGCGGCGATCGGACGATCCAGAAAATGCGCCGCGACGCGCGCAAAACGCTCTCGGCCATCGGTAGCAAGAAACTGCACATTGGCGGCCGGCTGCGGCACGCTAGCGCCATTGGCATACAACCCTTGCTCGGCCAACAAACGCACCACCGCCGCTGCGGTGGTATCCGCCGAATCCACGATGGTCACCGAATCGCCCACCACCGTCACCAAGGCTTGCCGTAGCACCGGGAAATGCGTGCAACCCAGCAACAAAGTGTCAGGCGCCTGCAGCACATCAAACAACTCCGTCAAATAACGCCTGGCAATCGCTTCGACAATTGGGCCGTCTACCCAGCCCTCTTCCGCCAATGGCACGAACAGGGGGCAAGCCCGGGCCACCACCCACACGTCGGCACGTAGCCGCGCAATGGCGCGCTGATAGGCACCGCCCTGCACCGTACCTTCAGTCGCTATCACTGCAATGCGGCCATTGAGCGATGCCCGACATCCCGCCGCCGCACCCGGCTCCACCACGCCCACTATGGGTAAGTCGGGATACTGGTCGCGCAGCACTTCCAGCGCAGCAGCCGAGGCGGTGTTACAGGCCACAATCAGGCACTTGATCCCCCGGCTGACCAAGTACGCCGCCGCCTGCAGTGAATACCGCACAATCGTTTCCGCGCTTTTGGTGCCGTAGGGCAGGCGCGCGGTATCGCCCAAGTAGATAAACCGCTCTTGGGGCAGACTCGCTTGTAACGAACGCAACACCGTCAGCCCACCCACCCCGGAATCAAACACACCGATCGGCAGATTGCAGGCACTGATCACTTGAGTACTCATCGAATTCAAAAACCACTCCAACAATGACATAAGCCAGTTTAATTGGATGCGCCCACTTCGCGCGCCAGAAAACATGCGGCATAATCATCAACACTCATGGTGTTCGACAACATTGACCCATGATCGCCGCAGCAACCAAACCATAGCAGAGGGTGCCCATGGAGCGACGTCTCCACAACCGCCACAAAGCGCGCACGATTGTTTTTGTTTCGATTCCGGGACGCCCGGGTCGACTGTGCCGCGCGAAAAACCTCAGCGCCAATGGTGTATTCATTGAGACCACCAACATGGGCCTCAAAAAAGGCTCAACGGTACAGTTGGCGTTTGCCATCAACTTAGGCGTGGTGACCAAGATTCATCGCCGTACCGCCATCGTCGCGCACATTACCCGGGGCGGTACCGGACTGATGATGGAAAGCCTCACGGGCACCCGCTGATCCTAAACGCATAAAGCTCGGACAAGCGGCGACTCACCGCGCCGCAAGCACCCTAACGATGATCTTTTGATTCCAAAGCCGCGTACTCACGCGGCAGCATTAAGCCCCAACAGCGCCGATACCTCGGCAGCCCGCTTGCTGACCTGTGTTGCTTTCTCGACCGCCACATCGGTTTCCCGGGCCTTGATGGCATTTTGCGCAGCCGCCCATTCAGTATTCAAACTAGGTAAGACTTGCTGGGCTTGTTGGAACGCGTCGGCACTGACACCCGCCGGTAGTTTTGCCGCGCCTTGCAACGACTTCATCCGGGAATTGAGTTGCGCCAATAGTGCTGGCACTGTTGTTGCCAGTTCCTTCCACTGGCCACCCAGCTCCTTCAGCCGCGCATTTTTGCGCACTCCGGCCGCGCCCGACACCGCAGCCAATTGCGCCATGACTTGCGCGCGCTGCGCCAATGCGCCAGCGTAGTCCTTGGCATTCAGCTTGGATTTCATGTCGTCGATCGACGTGCTGAGCTGGGCATACTCTTCGGGCGCATATTTTTCCAACTCGGTGCTGATGGCCGCCACTGAGGTTTGAACTTGCGCAAAGGCCGCCTCTGCCGGTGCTTTTTGGCTGTTGCACCCCGCCAAACACAACACTGTCAGACTCAATACAACGGATAGTTTCCCCATGATCGGCACCTTTAGTTTGTTATTCAGTCATAGAAGCATAAACGTCCCACGAACATCAAATTGGGGCCGCACGCAGACTAGCGCTGTTACGAAGTCTGCGGTAGACGCCTCGGCAAACACCTGACTCACCGTTACAATTCGCTCCTTCATATAGCCCAACCATGTGGATGAGAACGCTGCCATGAATCGCATATTAGTCAGCATCACAGTATTTTTGAGCGCGGCGATTGCTGCCTGCACTGCAATTCAAACGACGGAGCACGGCACCATCGGCGTTGATCGCAAGCAATATATGCTGGTGTCGGAACAACAAGTCGAGCAAGGCGCCGCCGAGGCTTACAAGCAACAGCTAACCGCCGCTCAGAAAGAAGGCGCATTGAACACCGACCAAACCCAGACCAAGCGCGTGCGTGCGATTGGCAACCGACTCATCCCGCAAACCACCGCCTTCCGCCCGGATGCCAAGAATTGGCAGTGGGAAATCAATGTGCAAAAGACCGACGAACTCAATGCTTACTGCATGCCAGGCGGCAAGATCATGGTGTATTCCGGAATTATTGATCAACTGCAGCTAACAGACGCCGAACTCGCCGCCATCATTGGTCATGAAATTGCGCACGCATTACGCGAACACACCCGCGAACGCGTATCGCGCGCCTACGCGCAGCAAGTTGGCTTGGGCGTGCTTGCGGCAGTGACCGGCGCCGGCGAAGGCACCATGCAAATCGCATCGCAGGTCAGCCAAGTCACTTTCGGCCTGCCGCATAGCCGTGAACAGGAAAGCGAATCCGATTTGATTGGGCTGGAATTGATGGCGCGCGCCGGCTACAACCCAAATGCCGCCGTCAGCCTGTGGCAGAAAATGAGTCAGAAAACGGGCGGCAGCGGCTCTGACTTTCTCAGCACCCATCCGTCCAGCAGCGGTCGCATCAGCGAATTGCAAGCCAATACTCCGAAAGTGCT
>JANMSB010000307.1:0-5208 GCA_031388915.1 Pseudomonadota bacterium
CTCCCACAACGAACGATCCACCAGCTGCGGCGTCCGAATCTCGCGATAGCCGTTGTTGCGCCATAGCTCGCTCATGTATTGAGTCAGCACCTGGTACAGACGCCAGCCGCGTTCATGCCAGAACACCATACCCGGTGCTTCTTCCTGCATGTGGAACAGGTCCAGCGCCTTGGCAATTTTGCGATGATCGCGTTTTTCGGCTTCTTCCAAGCGGGTGAGATAAGCCTTCAGACTTTTTTCGTCAGTCCAAGCAGTGCCATAAATTCGCTGCAACATTTCGTTATTGGAATCGCCGCGCCAATAAGCACCGGCCAGCTTCATCAACTTGAAGGCTTTCAGCTTGCCAGTACTCGGTACGTGCGGACCGCGGCACAAATCCACCCAATCGCCCTGCCCATACAGACTGATCGCTTCATTGGACGGAATGCTGGCGATAATCTCAGCCTTATAGTGTTCGCCGATGCCTTTGAAGTATTCGACCGCCGCATCGCGCGCCATGACCCGGCGTTCCACTTTGTTATCGGCCTTGGCCAATTCGGTCATACGCTGCTCAATGGCAACCAAGTCATCCGGCGTAAAGGCGCGTCTGTAAGCAAAGTCGTAAAAGAAACCGTCTTCAATCACGGGACCAATGGTGACCTGCGCTTCCGGAAACAATTGCTTGACCGCCTGGGCCAGCAAGTGCGCGGTAGAGTGACGAATGATTTCCAGCGCAGTGGGATCGCGCTCGGTAACGATAGCTACCTGCGCATCGGCTTCGATCAGGAAAGAGGTGTCGACCAATCGTCCATCTACTTTCCCAGCCAACGCCGCTTTGGCGAGGCCGGCACCGATGCTCGCAGCAACCTCTGCCACGGTGATGGCGGAAGGGTAACTGCGCTGACTGCCATCAGGCAGCGTAATGATGGGCATGAAACAATGTCCTAATCAGGAAAGGCCTAATCTGGAGAAGAAGCGACTGCCGCTGCGCGGCCATTCTAAATATCACCATCTCTTCCCTGGTCGTCTCTAGCAAGCGCAACGACCGGGGGAAAATCTGGTGGGCGCACCAGGGTTCGAACCTGGGACCCCTACCATGTCAAGGTAGTGCTCTACCACTGAGCTATGCGCCCTTTCACTGTTTGCCGGATAGGTATGACTGTCCGACGAAAGGGGCGCAAGAATAGCGACCGACCTCCGTTGAGGCAAGTTGAAAATGCCACCTATTCAGCCGAATCTCAGCCGCGTCCTCGATACTGCGGCACACCTTGATCAGGAATCCATACTGTGGCGGGAGCCTTGCCGGTCTGCCAGAACACATCGATGGGGATACCGCCACGCGGGTACCAATAGCCACCGATTCTTAACCAGCGTGGTTGCACCAGTTGCGCCAAGCGCAAGCCGATCATCACAGTGCAATCTTCATGGAAGGCGCCGTGATTGCGGAATGACGCTAGAAACAACTTCAGCGACTTACTCTCGATCAACCATTTTCCCGGCACGTAGTCGATCATGAGTTGGGCAAAATCAGGCTGACCGGTAATCGGACACAGGGAGGTAAATTCCGGCGCAGTAAAGCGCGCCACATAGCGTTGCGCCGCATGCGGATTGGGCACGCGCTCCAATTGCGCGGAGTCCGGGGATTCAGGAATGGCTACTTGGCGCCCTAACTGCGTCGGGGCTGGCGATGACTTTTTAGGCTTGGGCATCTATCAAATTCCACACGAAGGCTTAGGCTTGCCATAATGCCATGGTTTTATTTCTTATCAGTCACAGCGGTGAGTCGGTAAATCATGCCTGAAGCGCACGTCGACACGGATCTCGTCCAGGCAAACCAGCGGGTTGCCGCGTTAGAGCAGCAGCTCGAGCAGATGCGGCAGCAGCACGATATGTTGCTATATACGCTGTCGCACGACTTACGAACCCCGATAATGACCATTCTGGGCTTCACCGACATGCTGGTAGCCGACTTAAAGGACGTCAGCGAAGACCCAGTGGCGCGCCAATATCTGGAACACATTCGCAATAGCGCCAGCCGCCAAGCACTACTGATCGAAAATCTGTTGAAGTTATCGCGGCTGGTGCGACAGCAAATGCAGATCGAATCCCTCGATCTAACGCAAATCGCCTTCGACTATTGGCAGGCCGATCCACAGTTGGCCGATAACAAACATATTGCCGTTAAGCTCGAAGCGACGCCCCCAGCCAGCGGCGATCGCGCGCTGCTGACCTTGGCGATGCAGGCGCTGCTGAGCAATGCCGTGAAGTTCACCGCCCATCGGACTAAACCGGATATTTGCTTCGGCGCCGAACCCACCGATGGCGGCGTGACTTACTTTGTGCGCGACAACGGCGTTGGCTTTAATGTGGAACGCGCCGAACGTTTGTTCCAGCCATTTCGACGCCTGCATTCCAACAAAGATTACGAGGGGCTCGGCATGGGACTGGCCACGACGGCGTTAATCGTCCAGCGTCACAATGGCCGCTTATGGGCCGACAGCACGGTGGAAAACGGCACCACCATGCGCTTTACCCTGGCAGCCGGGCTGCCAAGCCGACCCTAAACGGCTTTTTTTGGTGTGTGCGTTTACGCGCAGTGCTAACGGTTTGTGCTTAAGTTCTGGCGGAAGCGGTGAGATTCGAACTCACGGAGGGGTTACCCCCTCGCTAGTTTTCAAGACTAGTGCCTTAAACCACTCGGCCACGCTTCCACATGAAATTTCCGGCAACAGGAGCCAGTTGCGGGCGCGCATTGTACACGGATATCGCATTGCGTCATCGCCCGCCCGGCCCGGTTAATCCTGTCTTTTGAGTGACTTGCATACCGGAACTTTGCCGTTGGCAAGCCGGTCTCAGCAACACCTGCTATAGTCCGGGTCGTTTCCGGTTCACTGTTCGATTTCTTGGAGGCTTGCAATGTCCGGTCCTACTGTACGCGTTGCCGACATCACACAAACGTCCGCGCTTGCGACTAACAAGGTGTTGCGTAACACCTACCTGTTGCTCAGTGCGACACTGGCTTTCAGTGCTCTAACCGCTGGCGTGGCGATGGCGCTGAACCTGCCGCATCCCGGCATGATCATTACCCTGGTGGGCTACTTCGGCCTGCTGTTCGCCACTCACAAGCTGCAAAACAGCGCCTGGGGCATTCTCAGTGTGTTCGCCTTGACCGGCTTCATGGGCTACACCCTGGGGCCTATCATCAGCGCGTACTTGCAGTTCTTACCCAATGGTCATCAAGTGGTATTGACGGCGCTGGGCACCACGGCTGCGACCTTCGTTGGGCTGTCGGCTTATGCCATTAAGAGCGGCAAAGACTTCAGCTTCATGGGCGGCTTTCTGACCGTCGGCATCCTGGCGGCCTTTGTGCTGGGCTTGATCGCCGTGTTCTTCCACATGCAAACCCTGTCGCTGGTTGTCTCGGGCATGTTTGTGTTGGCCATGGGTGGCTTCATCCTGTGGGAAACCAGCAGCATCCTGCGCGGCGAACAGACCAACTACATCGTTGCTACCGTGTCGCTGTACGTGAGCATCTACAACTTGTTCACCAGCCTGCTGCATCTACTGGGGTTTGCCAGCGCGGATGATTGAAGCGACGCCTGAGTAAAAACTAATAAAGTAACAACTAAAAAGGCCAGCATTAGCTGGCCTTTTTTGTTTCGGCGACAATTCGAAAATTTAAGCGCCGAGAAACTCGCATAAGTACGCAGCCGGCCCACCCACGGCCTGCACATCAAAGCCGCTGTTGGCGGCAATCTCGAACGAAGTGCCTGCGGGATAATTCTGCCACTCGCCGCCGGCCAGCTTGGCTCGCAACAGGCCACTGGTTACCGTCATGCGTTCTGCCGCAGCGGTGCCAAAGTGATATTCGCCCGGCGCGATCACGCCCACCGAGGCGCGCAAGCCATTGCGTTCGAAGCCCAGACTTTGTACCGCGCCATCGAAGTAGGTATTGTGTTTCAACATGGGGAGCTCCTACTTCGCGGCTTCCGTGGCGCCGGGCGTTACAAAACGCGGTGCTTCGCGAGTTTTGGTCAGCACCGCATCAGCCACCTGCGAGAGCCAGCCGCCGCCGTGCAACATGAGCTTGAGCGCGTCCAGGCAATTCTTGGCAGCGCCTTCCACAGCGAAGCGACAGTCGTCACTGATCGTGCAGCGGTCCATCTGGAACAACCCGCCGCCTTCTATCACCAGCGTGCAATTGGTGAATTTACATTCGACAAAATTCCGGCCATCCAGCACCACACGCTGCCCGGTATGTTCTCGCTTAGTGATTAATTTCATGAGTAGTTCTGCTCTTCAGTTGTTCGCAAAAAAATGACGAATTCGTTCGATGTCTTGCGGCGTGTCGATGCCCATGCCAGGTTGAGCGATGGCGGCTGCAACCACAATGCGCATACCGGCTTGTAAGGCGCGCAATTGCTCCAGACTTTCCGCCTGCTCCAAGCTGGTCGGGGGTAACTGCGTCAGGCGCAATAATGCCGATACCCGGTACGCATAGATACCCAGGTGGCGCATGGCGCCGTGGTACTGCGTTTGGCTGACTAACCCGGCAGGCGCCGCATCGCGATACCAGGGAATCGGTGCGCGACTGAAGTACAAGGCAGTCGAGTCATCGGCACTGACCACCTTGACCACATGGGGATTGAGGAATTCTTCCAGAGACTCAATGGGTGTACACAGTGTTGCGATTTGAGCGGTTGGTTGGTCGGCCAGGAACTTGGCCACTTGCTCGATCAACTGTGCGGGCATCTGCGGTTCATCGCCCTGCACATTTACCACAATGGTGTCATCGTGCCAGCCGCGCTGCCGCGCGACTTCGGCTATGCGATCCGTGCCGGAGCGATGCTCGCTACTGGTGAGCACGGCAATCGAGCCTGCACCACGCGGGTTGGATACTGCTTGCGCGATCCGTTGATCGTCGGTGGCTACCAGCACCTCATTGGCTGCGCTAGCGCAGGCCGCGTCGACCACCCACTGCACCATGGGTTTGCCATTAATTTCCAACAATGGTTTGCCGGGCAGGCGCGTCGATGCGTAACGTGCGGGGATGACGACTTTGAAGTTCATAGTGTGCCGCTAGTTGCTCAATAGCGGATCGTCGGGCAATAGTTGCTTGGCTTCTTCTTCCAACATTACCGGGATGCCATCGCGAACGGGGAACGCCAGCCGATCAGCGCGACAAACGAGTTGCTCGCTACCTTTGTCGTACTTAAGCGGACTCTTGCA
>JANMSB010000313.1:0-3622 GCA_031388915.1 Pseudomonadota bacterium
GGTGCCGATAGGCCGGTCCAGCCGCATCAATCGCGCATACGCGCCCAACGCCTGCTTCAAATCAGGTTTATTGCTAGCGGCCCACTGAGTGCCGATGCGATGTCGCAGCCAGCGGGCGCGTTCACGAAGAGTAGGGATGGATGAGCGCATGGGCGCGCAGTGTAGCAACCAGAAGCCCACTTTTGGGGGGGCACACAGCCGTGACATGAATGCTTGCCTCGCTGTCGACAGCCATACATCGATATGGCTACAAGCCCATCTCTATGTTACGGTCCAATCATGGACTCAAGTTTTGAATGGAATCCGGACAAGGACGCCGAAAACCAGCGCAAGCACGGTGTGGCATTTACCGAAGCGCAGTTGGCATTCATGGACCCCCGACGCGTGATCGCCCGCGATTTAGGGCATAGCGACATCGAAGCCAGGTATTACTGCTTTGGTCAGGTTGCTTCGGCCATTCTCACGGTTAGATTTACCTGGCGGCATGGGGTCATACGTATCATTGGCGCTGGCTACTGGCGCCGAGGCAAGAAAATTTATGAAGCGCAACGCAAAATATACTAACGAGCCACTAGGTCGGCTTGAGGTGGTGGATGATTTTCTTCCCCCTCCCGATCAACTGGTACTCAAAGACGACGGCGTCAAGGTGACACTGTCACTCAGCAAGCGCAGCGTGGAGTTTTTTAAGCTGCATGCGCAGCGCTCTCAAGTGCCGTATCAGAAGATGATTCGCTCGCTCCTGGATAGTTATGCCACTCGCCACTCTGACCGGACAGTGACTAAGCGCGCCACAAACCGGCGGCCTACTTGATTCTGAAGCATTGCAAAATCCATTCGAGAAAGAATTCTTGGTGAGTACCTTACCGCCTTGTCCAAAATGTAATTCCATTTTCACTTATGAGGAAAGCCAATGAGCGCGAAAAAGCCCGCATCGGCTCGTACCTTGAAATCTAACCTTGCGCGCGTGGATGCTCACAAGATACGAGCGTCGGAATACGAAGAGTTGCCCGAGCTCAATGACGAGATGATTGCACGCGCCAAGGTGAAGAAAGGCGGCAGACCCGTCTCGACCAATCCTCGACTGTTGATCTCGTTGCGCTTGCCCGCCAATGTGATTGCACGTTGGAAGGCAACTGGACCTGGCTGGCAAACGCGCATGGCGAAGCGGTTATCTACGCCTTGATGTTGTGGGCAGCATTATTTCAGTTTGCAACACCAAACATTTGACTGGAAGGCTTGCGTGAAAATCTACTCCTGGAACGTTAACGGCATCAGAGCCGTGCTGAAGAAAAATTACTTCTATCCATTCCTGGAGAAGCACCAGCCGGACATTCTCTGCCTGCAGGAAACCAAAGCCGAGCGCGGGCAGGTGGAAGTCGATTTGTCGGGCTATGTGGAGTATTGGAACTCGGCGGCTAAGAAAGGTTATTCGGGTACGGCGATATTCTCCAAGACTGAACCGCTGGCGGTGATTAATGGTTTTCCGGACAGCATCAATAAGCAGTATGGCTTTGCCGATGATGCGTTTGGCGACAGCACCACTGAAGGCCGTGTCATCGCCGCTGAGTTCCCTAAGTTTTATGTGGTGACGGTGTACACGCCCAATGCCAAAGATGACTTGGGCCGTTTGCCGTTGCGTCATGAACATTGGGACCCGGCGTTTCTGGCGTACTGCAAACTACTGGAAAAGAAAAAGCCGGTAGTGTTTTGCGGCGACTTGAATGTGGCGCATACCGAGTTGGATCTGGCCAATCCGAAACCCAATCGCGGCAAGAAGGGCTTCACCGATGAAGAGCGCGCAGGGTTTCAGAGTTTTGTCGATGCCGGGTTTGTCGACACGCTGCGTATGTTCAAGCAGGGCAATGGGCATTACTCCTGGTGGAGTCACTTCGCGAATTCGCGCGAACGTAATGTGGGATGGAGAATCGATTACGTGTTGGTGTCGCCGCAGTTGCGCGAAAAAGTGAAGGCGGCGGAGATTCATGCGGAGGTGCTGGGCAGCGATCATTGTCCGGTGAGTATTACGCTGGATGTGTAGGGGCGCACCTATGTGTGCGCCCGTCTGGCGGCCATGATTGGGAACGGGCAGACACACGGGTCTGCCCCTACAGCGCGGTAGGCGAGGCTCCTGGACAGGTATGTGGATTTAAGCCATTCGGCTTGACGCCATGACCCCACGCCGTGCTATGTTCCACTCATGCGTTCGACTTCTTATTTCTACGGCTATTTCTGGTTCTCGCACCGCACCGGCGGGGGAGAGACGAGCGCGTAGACGTTAGAAACGCATCGAATCACCAAACCGCCGGCCAAAAAGCCGGCGGTTTTTTTATGGCTGAATGATTACCGAAGATGACTTGAGGATTTAGCGATGAGTACTACCACCAGCACCGAGGGTTGGTTTGCGCCGGATAAAACCGGACAGACTGACGATGAACGAGTCAAAGAGGTACGAACTTTGCCGCCTCCCGAACACTTGGTGCGTTTCTTCCCCATTCGCGGCACGGCCGTGGAAACGCTGATTGCAAATACGCGCCAAACCATCAAGCGCATCCTGGCCGGGCAGGACGATCGCCTGCTAGTGGTGATTGGTCCTTGTTCCATTCACGATCCCATAGCGGCGATGGACTATGCACACAAGCTGCGCGCCATGCGCGAAAAATACGCCGGCACCTTGGAAGTGGTGATGCGTGTGTATTTTGAGAAACCGCGCACCACGGTGGGTTGGAAAGGACTGATTAACGATCCTGGCCTGGATGAAACCTATCGCATCGACGAAGGGCTGCGCATCGCACGCCAATTGCTGAGCGACATCAACAAGCTGGGCTTGCCGGCGGGCGGTGAATTTCTCGACACAATTTCGCCGCAGTACATCGGCGACTTGATTAGTTGGGGCGCCATCGGCGCGCGCACTACCGAAAGCCAGGTGCATCGTGAGTTGGCTTCCGGCATCTCCGCGCCGATCGGTTTCAAGAACGGCACTGATGGCAACATTCGCATTGCTACCGATGCCATTCAATCGGCAGCGCGCCCGCATCATTTTCTCGGCGTCCACAAGAATGGCCAGGTGGCCATTGTCGCGACCAATGGCAATCCGGATTGCCATGTAATTTTGCGCGGCGGCAAGCAGCCGAACTACGATGCCGCCAGTGTCGAAGCGGCCTGCAAGGATCTAGACGCCGCCAAGCTCAATTCACGCCTGATGGTCGATTGCTCGCACGCCAATAGCAGTAAGCAGCACGAACGACAGATCGATGTGGCCAAGGACATCGCTGCGCAAATCAGTGGCGGTTCCACACGCATCTTCGGTGTGATGGTGGAAAGTCATCTCAAGGCAGGCGCGCAGAAATTTAGCGCAGGTAAGGATGATCCAACCAAACTGGCCTATGGCCAAAGTATCACCGATGCCTGCATCAGTTGGGATGACTCAGTGTCAGTGTTGGAAGTGTTGAGTAAGGCAGTGGCTGCGCGCCGAGCGCGCTAACAATACGGTACATTAAAAATACTCATCAGCACGCTTCGACTCCGCTCAGCGACCGGAATAAACGGCTCCGGTCACTGAGCTTGTCCCAGAGGGATGACCTTCGGCCTTCGAAGTGTCTTGGAATCTTTCAGATGTGTTTTG
>JANMSB010000340.1:0-3651 GCA_031388915.1 Pseudomonadota bacterium
GATGAGGGCGAAGTAGATAAAGGCGATCAACACCAGATCGAGTGTGTCGAGGCGACTGAAGATGCGACGAAAGCTCTTGAGTCGACGGAACAATCGCTCGACCTCATTGCGCCGACGATACAACACTTTCTGGTACTGCCACGGATTGAGGCGATTGTTCTTGGGAGGAACCACGGGAATACACCCGAGATCGAAGGCTAGCTGGCGTGTTTCATCGCTTCATACGCTTTATCCATGAGCAAGGGGCACCCCATCGGCCGCTCCTGCAACCCATACCATGGTGCACCCCCTTCCGGCGCATCTCCGGCCTGTCCGGGTCAGAGTGAGAAGCCTATGGCGCAGCGAGCATTCGCGGCAACCCTATGATTGTTGGTGCTCCATCCGCCGCGACACTTACCGGGCGCTTACTGGGTGACCGGTAAAAGCGGGGAATTCCAAATGTTTCTGCTGGCTGCATTTGAACAAACAACGGGGCATCGTTGACTGATACATGTATTCGTCCAGCCAGGCCATGAAGCTCACAAAATTCGGCATGGTCGATTGCGTTAGCGTGGATCGCTGGCAGCTACAGAAGGGTCACCAACCCCTAGGGTCTGTTAACAATTAGGCGGTCGCTGCGACGGAGGTCAGCAGGGCTCAGGACGCGACGCACCGAGCGCTGTGTACTCAACGTACTCAAGCGAGGTGCAACAAAGTCCTGAGCCCTGCTGGCCCCGTCCCTTCGGGTTGGGCCCCAGAAAGCGCCATGCCCCATGTTTCATTTACTTGGGCTCGTCGTTTATTTGGCCATGTTTATAACTTGGCCAAACCTCACTCCTCGCGCCTTGCCTGGCGCTTTCTGGGACTCCAACGCAGCGATCGCCTAATTGTTAACAGACCCTAGGCAACCGCCCAATCAACACGATCTCGAACGCTGCCGCCACGCCCCCGGTGAACAGGCGCGTGCGAGGGAATCGTCGCGGACCCATGCAGTCGAGAATTACTTTTTTCTTTGATACTTGTTCACGCTCATTCCCGGTAGCCACACAGGTACCAGGACATCCGGCTTCAATATCGATCGTTATAGAACGACTTCACATTCTCACTGAAGCTCTTTTCCGGATACGGCAGCATGGTGCTGTTCCAGGTTGCAGAATCTGCTTTCAGCTGTTCGAGGCGCTGCGGATATAGATCCTTCATGTCGGCGCGTTCGCGTGCATCCATCGCCAAGTTGAACAAGTGCTCCTTGCCGCCGAGTTGCAGATATTTCCAGTCTCCATCGCGCACTGCCGCCTGCTGATTGGCCTTGAAACGCCAGTACAGCTTGCGAGTTTGAACCGGCGCCTGTCCTTGCAGCACCGGCAGTAGGTTCATGCCATCCGATGGATAGGCCGGATCAGGAGCACCGCCTGCTGCAGCAAGAAAGGTCGGTAGAAAATCCATCGAGAGCATGACTTGATCAGATGTCGCGCCGGCCCTGATCTTGCTTGGCCAGCGTACGATCAGGGGCACACGAATGCCGCCTTCCAGCAACTCGCCCTTGGTGCCAGTGAAGGGCCACATATCAGAATAACGCTCGCCGCCGTTATCACTGGTGAACACTACGATGGTGTCGCGTTCCGCACCCATCTGCCTGAGCTTGGTCAGCACACGACCGATCACTTCATCCATGCGTTTTACCATCACGGCGTAGGTCTTAAGGCTGCCGCCATCAGCGTGGCGGATATTCTTGATAGCCTCAGACACTGCCATATCTTCTGGCCCTTCCCACGGCCAGTGTGGCGCGTTGAAGTGCAAACTCAGGAAGAATGGTCGCGCATCCGATTTGCCTAGCCATTCAATGGCCACGTCGCCCAGAATGTCAGTGAGATAACCGGCGCGCTGCACTGGGGTTTCGTTCTCCCATAGATGATCACCCGGTGCGCCATAGCCCAGGTTGTGTTTGAAATAGTCGGCCGCACCGCCCGCGATGCCAAAGAAATGCTCATAGCCATATCGTGTTGGACCATACTCCGGTATCGCACCCACATGCCACTTGCCCACCAGTGCAGTCCGATAACCGCGTGCACGCAACAACGACGGCATGGTGGGATGCCCTTGCGGCAAGCCCTTGGTACCGGCTGCAGCAATGGGTTCCTCCAGACCACAGGGCAGCCGGTACTGATAGCGGCCGGTCACTAGTGCTGTGCGGGTTGCCGAACACACTGCAGAGTTGGCATAGCCTTGTGTGAGCCGCACGCCCTGAGCCGCAAGTTTGTCGAGCACCGGTGTTGTGAAATCCCGCTGACCGTAGCAACTCAGATCAGCGTAGCCCAGATCGTCGGCCATGATGAACAGGATGTTCGGCTGTCGTGTGCTGCCTGAGGCCGCAACAGCCTCGGGCAATCCTTCCGCTGCGGTCCAGCCTGCCAGTCCCATGGCCATCAGGAATTGCCGCCTTGATAGTTCAGTAGTCATGCAGATTCTCGCTCAAAACGAGGCCTGTAATCGTACGCCATAGGTAGCCGGCGCGCCGAATGACGTTTGACCCGTTCCCAACGGCGCGGCCAACACGGCGATAGGCCGTCGCTTGTTTTCCAGATTCTGCGCATAGGCGGTCACCGACCACTTGCCAGCCGGCTGACGCAGCGCCAACGAGGCATCCGTCTTTGCGTACGCATCGATCAACTCATGCTGGGTGTACTCTATCGAACCCCACTGCTTGTCGCGCCAGGTACTGTACACCGACGCGACCAGATCCACGCTACCCAGCGGGAAAGTCTGCTCGATGCCCAGATTGACCGTGTACTTCGGCGAGTAGATTGACGGCATACCGGAGCAGTTGAAGTCCTTCACCGGCTGACCGCCCGCCAGCGCTCCGGTGAACGTAAACGGACAACCGAAGTTGTCGCGCGGCGGAGCGGTGATGAAGTGCAGATCATCATAGGTTGCATCCAGATACTGCACGCGCACGCTCAACTGCGTGGTGCGCGTGGCTGCAAACAATAGATCCACATCAATACCCTGGTTGGTCGCGCGCCCGATGTTCTGTGTAGAGTTGATTAGCGTGCCGCTGGCCGACTGCGTGAAGTAGTTGATTTGCTGATCCTTGTACTTCCATACGAAGGCTTCGGCATTCAATTGCAGCTTGCCGTTCAAGAAGCGATTCTTGGAACCAATCGACGCAGCATTCAGATACTCCGGTTTGTAGGTAGGCGTGCCCTCGGCCAGCTGCAAACCACCAGCGCGATAGCCGGTCTCGTAAGTTGCATACAGCAATGAATTCTGCGCCACGTCATACTGCGCGGATACCCTCCAGGTTACCTTGCTTTCCGTTCTGCTATCGGTGACCGGAACGTTCGTGCGTCGCACCGTACCTCTGCCGTTCAACAGCGCGATATTCTGATTGCCGCCAGTCAAGGTCGTGGTTGGGGCGACCCAGTTGTTGGCGATCAACCAGGCGATCGCATCAGCCGGTGTATCCAGCGTGGGGAAATGCGGCAGATTGCCTGGCACAGCGCAGCCGTTGGCGAACGAAGCCGGTGGCGACAAGTTGGCCGGTGGGGCGCCCCCGCCGAACACCAAGAAGTTGTCGTAGGGGCCCAAGAGGAAATTTTTTTAATAAAAATATAAAACACCCCCCCCAACGCCGAACCGAAAGGTATAAAAGAAATTTATAATAACCAAATCCGC
>JANMSB010000407.1:0-2506 GCA_031388915.1 Pseudomonadota bacterium
CACCGGCGATCTGGCGCGACGCAAGTTGTTGTCCGGCTTGTATCACTTATCCAGCGCCGGGTTTATCCCTGATTGTCGTGTCATCGGCGTGTCCTTGGATGACATCGATCTCGACGCGTTTCGCAGCCTGACCCGCCAGGCGTTGGACGAATTTTCCGGCCGCAAGGTCACCGAGGCCGACTGGCAGGTGTTTGCGCAGAACTTGGACTACGTGCCGTTGGCGGCCGGCGCCGAAGCACTCAAAGCCGCGGTAGACAAGGCGGAGAAAAGCATCGGCGTCGAGTGCCGTCGGTTGCATTACCTCAGTGTGCCGCCCAAAGCCGCCTTGTCGGTGGTGAAGCTATTGGGCGAGGCCGGGCTGGTGGAGCGCGCGCGCATCATCATGGAAAAGCCGTTCGGCACCGACTTGGCCAGCGCAGTGTCGTTGAACTCCAAGGTGCACGAAGTATTCAACGAAGAGCAGGTATTCCGCATCGATCACTTTCTCGGCAAGGAGCCGGCGCAGAACATTCTGGCGTTCCGTTTTGCCAATGGCTTGTTCGAGCCGATCTGGAACCGCAACTTTATCGACCATGTGCAGATCGATGTGCCGGAGACCTTGGGCCTGGGCAATCGCGCCGGGTTTTACGAGCACACCGGCGCATTCCGCGACATGGTGGTGACGCATCTATTTCAGATTCTCGGCTTCGTGGCCATGGAGCCGCCGACGGCGTTGGAGCCCAAACCGATCAGCGAAGAAAAAAACAAAGTGTTTCGCAGCATGATGCCGATCGAACCGGCGGATGTGGTGCGCGGCCAATACACCGGCTATCGCGCCGAAGACGGCGTTGGTCCCGAGTCCGACACCGAAACCTTCATTGCGCTCAAATGCCACATCGACAACTGGCGCTGGGCCGGTGTGCCATTTTATTTACGCACCGGTAAACGCATGGGCGCCGGACAACGCATCATTTCCATCGCCTTCCGCGAGCCGCCCAAGAGCATGTTCCCTGCCGGTTCAGGCGTCGGCGCACAGGGGCCAGACCACTTAACCTTTGATTTAGCGGATGTATCGAAAATGTCGTTGTCGTTCTACGGCAAGCGACCCGGCCCCGGCATGCGCCTGGATAAATTGAGTCTGCAATTTGCTATGCACGATACCGGCTTGGTAGGCGATGTACTGGAAGCCTACGAACGTTTGATTCTCGATGCCATGCGCGGCGATCACACCTTGTTCACCACGGCTGAAGGCATTGAGCGCTTGTGGGAAGTTTCCACGCCCTTGCTGGAAACGCCGCCGCCGGTACGTTTTTACGCGCCGGGTTCGTGGGGACCGAATGCCATTCATCAACTGATTGCGCCACATGCGTGGCGGCTGCCGTTTGAACGCGCGTGGCGCGATCCGAATCCGGGGGGTGCGTAGGTCGCATTTCCCACAACAAGCTCTCTGAAGCGGTAGTGGAACATCGACCATTGCAGCGTCGAACGCCTTCAGTTCGGAGGAGTTTCTCAAGACACGCTGCAAGTACATCCATGTAAGCTCGACGCGCGGCTCCGACCGCGCGACGGTCTTGAGAAACCCCTCCGGACTGAAGGCTCACAGTAGTGATGTCGTTTGGGTTGTGAGAAATGCAGGTTACGGTACTACGCCGCGCCCTGTGCTTTCTGTTCCAACGGCGGTTGTAGGGCCCTACACGTGTGGACGCCGAATGATTAAGACATGGGGCACAGTCGTCTGCGCCTGCAGCAGACAACGTTGTACGTTACTCATAGTGGTCTCCCCAGTCGCTTCTCAACTTGGCGTTTCTCCCAGGCTGCGCCAAAGAAAGGTACGAACTCAAATACGGACGCGGCATGGGCAAGCAGGCCCATTCCCCAACCGAATGCCGGCCAAAGAAACCAAAGCTTGTTCGGGTGCATGAAGATGTTGATGGCAGCCAAAGCGCTGATCACAAACACATACTGAGTGGCATGGATGTAGAAGCACTTGACTCTGCGGACATGGGAGAGCGCCAACTGCTCATCGGCGGTGGACGGTGTGCTGGGATTCATTTCGGGCTCACTGGTAAGTTGAGAAAACTCGGTCTCAAAGACCGATGCCAGTGATTTCAAGGTCTCGGTGCTTGCCGGTTGACCGCTTTCGATACGCTGAATGGTTCTTACGCTAAGGTCACAAAGCTCAGCGAGTTGTTGTTGCGACCAGCCGCGTTGCAGCCTGAGTTTTTGGACAAGCATAGATACTCCTTGATTTCACGTGTTCCAGCTTCGTAGCTATCGGTTCAATTTGAAACGACAGTTTGCCGACAGCAGCCCGACTATGATCCGACAATCAGCTTGGGCTAGGCTTACGGAGCTCGAGGGCTGGGAGGGATACTGGCCTACAAAACTTAATTCACGTTGGTTGCGTGACGGGCGCAATGAATCGCGCCCCTACGCCGGATTTCTATTTATGTAGGGGCGCAATTTATTGCGCCCGTCCGGAACGCGCTTACGCCGCGCCCTGTGCCTTCTGTTCCAACAAGATGGT
>JANMSB010000451.1:0-6920 GCA_031388915.1 Pseudomonadota bacterium
AACCAACTCCTTAGGGCATTGCCTGCCGAGGACTACGCGCGCTTGAGCCCACATCTCGAACCGATCGCCATGCCTTTTGGATGGACTCTTCACGACCGTGGGTGCGAGATAAGCCATCTTTATTTTCCTACGACGTCCATCGTTTCGCGGCTTTACGTCATGGAAGATGGCGGCTCGTCGGAGATTGCACTAACGGGCAACGAGGGGTTGGTCGGAATATGTCTATTTTTGGGAGTGGGGCATACCCCGTACAGGGCGGTGGTCCAGTCCGCAGGCCGCGGTTACCGCGTGAAGGCGAGCGTGGTCACGCGGGAATTAGCTCGCGGCGGCGCGCTGCAACTTCTTGGGTTGCGTTATACGCAGGCGCTGATTACGCAGATGTCGCAAACCGCCATTTGCAATCGATATCATGCCCTTGATCAGCAGCTCTGCCGCTGGTTGCTTCGTAACCTGGATTTAATTTCCGGCAACGAATTGAATGTCACACAGGAATTCATCGCCAATCTGCTCGGTGTACGCCGCGAGGGCGTGACCGTGGCCGCGCTCAAATTACAAGCTGATGGACTGATTCGTTATCGTCGCGGCCACATTACGGTTTTGGACCGCGCAAGTTTGGAAGATCGAGTATGCGAATGCTATGGCGTGGTCAGACGAGAGTATCAAAGGTTGTTGCCCTACCAGGCACCGCGTCAGCACGAGCACAAGCATTGCCCGAGTCCAGTTGAACTGGATGGAAGCAAGACAGCTAATCAAGCAAGGCGGTGGCCATCGGCATTGCTGCCAGCTTAAGTTGCCGTCGAGGCGGCAGGGTCAACTCTTGCTTCTTGCTTAGCCGCTGTTGATGAATTGTAGTGCTGCGGCTGGTGAGATGATATCGATGTGTTGATAGGGCTTGAGGCTGGAAGCCGTGATTCGTCTCGGTGCCGGACTGTCAGCGTTCAGATGAGTGAGGAGGTGGCGAGGTGGATGCCGGCATCCGTGCATCACGCCGGCTTCTGCGGAAGAGGGTGTTTGTTTTTTCTATCCTCCCGGCCAACACATCGCGCACCCCGCGCGCTATGCCGAGTGCATGCAAATTATCTTTGCCGGCAACGCGCAGACGGGCCGTTGCATAGTGAGTGCCGATGCCCAGTCCGGAGTGCTGAAGCTCTCGCGGTTGCCGTAGCTGCACCAGCTGCGCTGGTAGCCATGATATTGCCTTCGCGATCAAACAGTGTGCTATTGAATGCCGCCAAGCGTCGTTGCTCGCGTTCCGCAATGAGCTTGGCGGCATGTTCGCGACGCATGTTCAACGCATTTTTCGATCACCGGCTCCAGGCGGGTGAGGCGATCCTTCAGCAAGTAACCTGCAGCGCCCAAGCGCATACAGCGCACCACAATGTCTTCCGTCACCGCGCCGGTAAACACAATCAACTGAATATTCGAAACTCATTCAGCAAGTAGGTGCAACGCGCGCACTGCACCGAAACTCGGCACTTCGTAGTCGGCGATTTGGCGGGTAGTGCTTGGTGATTTACCTACGATCATCGCAAAACAATATGTTGTGCGCTGTCGCCCAAAATTGCGGCATGGCGCTTCCCACCGGCAATGCTGAGCGCTTACATTCGCGAGAATAAATCACCACCAGTATCAGCCTGGTGGCAAGATTTCTGGAGTCATAATGACCGCACATCGCATAGATTTCACCACCGCCGAGGACGCACGCATCGCCTGGGTGGATTATTCAAAGGGCATTTGCATCTTGATGGTGCTGCTGCTGCATGCTCACTTTGTAATTCATGATCGGTTCGGCAGTAGCGGCTGGATAGAGCCAGTAGTGGCATTCGCCAAACCGTTTCGCATGCCCGATTTCTTTTTAATCGCCGGTTTGTTTCTTAGCAATGTTCTCGATCGTCCCTGGCGCCAGTACTTAGATCGCAAGGTCGTGCATTTTCTCTACTTTTACCTGCTCTGGACCGCTATCCATTTTGTGCTGTTCGGCATTAAAGAAGCCCTCGACAACTCCGGCGGCGATTGGTCGGCGGTGTTGCCCGTCTATTTGATGACATTTATCCAACCGACCAGCTCACTATGGTTCGTCCATAGCTTGGCGTTGTTCTTCCTCGTAGTACGGCTGTGCCGCACCGTGCCATGGTGGCTGATGCTCGGCGGCGCCGCTGCCTTGCAAATGCTGAATATTCAAAGCGGTTGGCTTGCCATTGATGAATTCTGCCGGCGCTTTGTGTATTTCTACTCGGGTTATTTCTTCGCCAAGCAAGTGTTTCAATTCGCTGCGTGGGCCAGCGCCAATCCGCGCTTCCCGCTGCTGTATCTACCAGTGTGGGCCTTGCTCAACCAGTGGTTTGTTGTTAGAGACTGGGCGGCATTGCCGGGCATCGGCCTGGTGCTGGGTTACGTCGGGGCAGGCGCCGTGATACTGGCCGCCGCTGGGTTGAGTCGCTTGAACTGGTTGCGCGGCCTGCGGTATCTGGGCGCAAACTCAATCGTTCTGTACCTAACCGACTACGTCGTGCAATGGGTCGCACTGAAGTTAGGCTTAATCAAGTTACCGTCCGACCCCGGCAGCCTAGTGTTACTGCTGACCATCATCAGCGTGATTGGCAGCCTGTTGGTATTTTGGGGAGCACAGCGATTCAGCTTTGGACTCCTATACCAACGCCCGGAGTGGGCAAGACTGGGCACCGACAAACCCAGTTACATGCCGGCATAAGAAATCTTACCCGCGATGAATCACCCGAAGGCGCAGATGCCCGTGATGCATGCCAGCATCGCCCGATGTAAAAACTGTGCGCCGGCCGTTAGAACATTTCGGTATGCGGCAGGTACATTTAGCCTCCGCCACCGACTGATGGTTTAAACGCCGGAACAAGGTTACTAAACCAAAAATGGAACGCACTTATCCATTGTCGCCCATGCAAAGCGGCATGCTGTACCAGTACCTGCTGGCTGACGGCTCGCCCGAGCGTGGCGGCTACGACATCGAACAGATACGGATTACCGTTAACGAAGCCCTGGATCAGGCGGCGCTGGCTGCCGCGTGGACCCAAGTCGCCCATCACTATCCGGCTCTATCCAGTAGGTTTCGCTGGAAAGACGTGCCCAGCCCGCGGCAAATCCCACAGCGTCAAGTGATCGTTCCGGTGGACTATGTCGACTGGCGTGACGGTGAGCCGGAACAGTTGCGCGAGGCGTTTCTGCAAGCCGACCGGCGTCGTGGTTTTGACCTGGGAGTCGCGCCGTTGATGCGCGTAACCGTCGCGCGCCTTGCCGAATCCCAATACGAATTGTTTTGGACTTTCCACCACATCCTCATCGACGGCCGATCATTCGCACACATCCTGCACGAGGTATTCACGGTGTATTCCGCCAAGTTGAGCGGACGCACTGTCACCTTGCCGGCAGAATCAAAAAGTTTCGCCGACTACATTGCCTGGCATAGCCGGCACGATCACCGCGCCAGTTTGGTGTTCTTCAAACAACTACTGGCAGGCAAACAAGCACCGACACCCTTGCCGCTGGCCGAACCGGCCGGGCGAGCCTTGTCGGCGAGTGGTTATAGGACAGCTCTGCGCACACCAGATGTCACCACCCTCGGGGCGCTGAAGGCACTGGCGCAACGCCATCAAACCACACTGGGCGGGGTGTTGCAGGTTGCTTGGGGATTATTGCTGTCGCGCCTTACCGGCGACAACGACGTGGTATACGGCATCGCGCGCTCATGTCGCTATTCGGCACTGGATGGCGCCGCCGAATCGACCGTGGGATTGTTCATCAACACCTTGCCGGCGCGCATTCACATCAACGAGCAAGACCACATCGGCACGCTGCTGGCGGTGACCCGCCAACAGTGGATCGCACAACGCAATCACGACCAGACGCCGCTAATCGATGTCCATGCACAGAGCGAGTTCGGACGCGGCGTGCCGCTGTTTGAAACCCTGTTGATGTACGACAACCGCGAACTAAATCAAACTCTGGTTGAATTGAACCCTGCTTGGCAGACTCGTCATTGCACATTGTACGAACAGCCCAGCACACCATTGACTTTAACCGCCAGCGACGGCAATACGTTGCAGTTACGGCTGTTGTACGACCGGCGGCGCTATAGCACTGCCACTGCGGAGCGCCTCGGCGATTACTTGCTGAACGTATTGGACACCATGACTCGCGCGGTACGCGTCGCCGATGTCGATGTCTTGTCGGCCGCAGATCGCAAGAAAATTCTGTACGGCTGGAACGACACGCAAGCTGCCTACGACGACACGCAGCTCATCCATCAGTTGTTCGAAGCGCGCGCTGATCAGATGCCCACCGCCCCGGCATTGGTGGCAGACGGCCAAACCATGACGTTCGCGGAAGTCGAACAGCGGGCCAACCGTTTGGCCAATGCGCTGCGCGCCCGTGGGATGGGGCCGGGTTGCTATGTCGGCTTGTGTTTATCGCGCGGCGCCAATCTGGTCATCGCTATGCTGGGCATTGCCAAATCGGGCGCTGCCTACGTACCCATCGACACGGACTATCCAGCCGAGCGCATCGCTTTCGTGCTGGAGGACACTGCTGCCACGCTAGTGGTATCCGAACCCGGCTGCGCCGCCTTGCTTAACCGACCGGCGTTACATCTCGACGATGCGACGGTCAGCGGTGCATCGAGCGCTCGCCCCGCACCGCTCGCGCAACCGACCGACATTTGTTACTCGATTTATACATCCGGCAGCACAGGCAAGCCGAAGGGCGTCATCCTCACACATCGCGCGGTAGTGAACACCTTGGAATGGGTGTCGCGCAGTTTCGCGGTGGGTCCGGGCGACCGCGCGCTGTTCGTCACTTCGCCATGTTTCGACTTATCGGTCTATGACGTGTTCGGTGTACTGGGCGCGGGCGGCACGGTAGTGGTGGCCTCGGCGCAAAATCTTCGCGAACCACGCGAGCTGGTGCAGCAGCTCACTGAGCAGCGCATCACGATATGGGATTCCGCGCCAGCGGCGTTGCAGCGTCTGGCAGCGCTGTTCCCACACAATGGCGGCACGCAACTGCGATTGGTCATGCTCAGCGGCGACTGGATTCCACTGACGCTACCGGATGCCGTGCGCAAGAGCTTTCCGGCCGCGCAAGTCATCAGCCTGGGCGGCGCAACCGAGGCCGCCATTTGGTCGAACTGGTTTGCAGTGGGCGCTATTGACCCGCGTTGGACCAGCATTCCCTACGGCCGGCCGATTCAGAACGCGCAGTACTACGTTCTCGATAGCAGACGTCAACCGGTTCCGGCCGGCGTCACCGGCGCTTTGTATATTTCTGGCGCCTGCTTGGCCCAAGGTTATCTGAATCGTCCCGAACTTACCGCCGAGCGCTTTGTAACCAATCCATTCCGTCCCGGCGAACGGATGTACCTGACCGGTGACTTAGCTCGGTACTTTGCCAATGGTGAGCTGGAGTTTCTGGGGCGCGCCGATTTTCAAGTCAAGATCCGCGGCTATCGCGTCGAACTTGGCGAGGTGGAAGCAGCACTACTGGCACTGCCGAATGTGCGCGACGCAGTGTGCAGCGCTTTTACCGATGTGTCCGGTGCCAAGGCGCTGGTGGCGTATCTCACCGCCAAGGAACAGCAGCGCATCGATATCGATATGATCAAGACACAACTGCGCAAAAGCCTGCCGGACTTCATGGTGCCATCGCGCATCATGGTGTTGCGGGCGATGCCGCTGTCCGCTAACGGCAAATTGGACCGCAAAGCGCTGCCGTCGCCGCTGGACGCCGACACAGCCGCCGATTCAGTTGCACCGCGTACACGCGATGAGAAAAAGATGGCGATCATCTGGCGGCGCTTGCTAAAAAGCCGTCAAGTCGGCGTTGACGACAACTTTTTCGATTTAGGCGGCGATTCGTTGCTGGCAGTATCACTGGCACTCGAAATCGAAAAGAAATTTCGCACCGATTTCCCGCTGGCGCGCATTCTCGAATTCCCGACGTTAGGCACCATGGCCGCAGCGGTGACCTCTAACCGCGCAACCCACAAACATCTGGTGACGCTGAACGTCGGCGCCAGCACTCGCCCACCGCTATTCCTATTCAGCGGCGGCGGTGGTTTCGGCTTCTTTTATCATGATCTAGCCAAGCAGCTTGGACCGGACCAGCCGGTGCATGTCCTGAATGCAATCGGCACCGACGATGAATCGGAAATCGCCGATCACAGCATTGAAGAAATGGCGGCAATTTACGAACCGCAGATATTGGCAGTCAGCGCATCCGGGCCAGTGATTCTCGGTGGTTATAGCTTCGGAGCCATGTTGGCCTATGAGATGGCGCGGCGCCTCAAACACATCGGCATACCCGTGCCGCTGGTCATTTCGTTCGACGGCCCCGCCCCTGGATATCCGCAAAAACAGCCGCTGCTGCAGCGGCTGTGGAAACATACTGCCAATTGGACAAATTTGAACCCTACCGCGCGCCGCGAATACTTGCTTGCGCGTTGGCAAAATATAAAACAGCGGCTCAAGCGTCAGGAATGCAACCCACTGCTATCGCCAGTCTCAGGCATCGACCCTGAGCTCGAACAGCGCCTGCGCCGGGTATCGGTCTATTTAGCGCGTGCACGCAGCCGCTTCAAACCAAATCACCGCATTCGCAGCAGTGTGCTGCTTCTGAAAGCCGAACACCCATTCGAATGGCCGGGACACGCCACCGATGCCCTATACGGTTGGGGAAAGTTTGCCGTGGGCGCCATCGAGGTAATCACCTTACCGGGTTCGCACCTGGAGTTATTCGGTGAGGAAAATAATGCACTGATGGCAGAGACGATTGCGCGCTTGGTTGCACAACCGTAGCAAACCCTCGGCAGCGCATTCTCATCGTGGGCTGAAATCTTGTTGCGAGCTAAGCAGGCTGGCTCGCATCGCATCGAGAGCCGGTACGCTCTAGCGCCT
>JANMSB010000414.1:0-11805 GCA_031388915.1 Pseudomonadota bacterium
CCTTGGATTCTCCGGGCTGAGCGCTAGCACGATCTGCGGCGACACAACTACAACACGCAATAAAAATTACGACGGATAAAAAGGCACCGGCAAGCTTCATTGGTGGGAACTTCAGTTGGGACCTACGGCTTGAACTTAGGGGACACTGGTGCCGGGACACTGGTGCCGGGTCGCGGGTTCGGGGGTTTCTCGGTTAAACCCGAGATATTCACTGCAGCAGTACAACAGCGGCATAGTAAATTATCCACACTCCAAACTAACCGACCCAGGAGGCACGGATGCCACGGCACCCTCGACTGCATCTGCCCGGTGCGTTTTACCACATCACGTTGCGCGGCAATCATCGCGGACACTGGTGTCGCGGGTTCGAGGTTATTCACTTCGGCAATTCACCTCGGCGAAGCCGCCCAACAAAGAACCACTCGAGAAGAATAACCCCGAACCCGCGACACCTCCGGAAGGCACAACCTTGGTGGAGCGCCGGCAACAAGACGACATTCGCACTCGATGCGCCGACGCCGACAAGCCATCCTAGCGGCTACGCGAACTCAGCCGCTTGATGCGTGCGCCTAGCAGTTCCAGCTTTTCCTCAATGCGCTCGTAGCCGCGATCGATGTGATAAATGCGGTCCACAATCGTGGCGCCTTCGGCGACCAGACCCGCCAGCACCAAGCCCGCCGAGGCGCGTAAATCTGTCGCCATTACCGGCGCGCCGGTTAACTGTGGCACGCCCTTGATGATCGCCGAGTGCCCTTCGATACGCATTTCCGCGCCCATACGTTGCAACTCGTGCATGTGCATAAAGCGATTCTCGAAAATCGTTTCGATGACCGTACCCACACCCTCGGCCACGCAATTCAGCGCGGCAAATTGTGCCTGCATGTCGGTGGGAAACGCCGGATACGGCGCGGTGCGAATGTCCACCGCCTTAGGGCGCTTGCCCTGCATATCCAGCTCGATCCAGTCGCTACCCGAGTCGATATGCGCGCCGGCTTCTTTGAGCTTGAGCAACACTGCCTCCAGGTGATCGGCGCAGACGTTCTTTAGGCGCACCTTGCCGCCCGTAATGGCGGCCGCCACCAGATACGTGCCCGCTTCGATACGATCCGGCATGATTTGGTATGGCGCGCCACGTAAACGCTCGACACCCTGAATCACGATTTTGTCGGTGCCCGCGCCTTGAATACGCGCGCCCATAGCGATCAGAAAATTGGCCAGATCCACCACTTCCGGTTCGCGTGCGGCATTTTCGATGATCGTTTCGCCGTCGGCGAGTGACGCCGCCATCATCAAGTTTTCCGTGCCGGTCACGGTCACGGTTTCCAGCACCAGGCGCGTGCCTTTCAGGCGTTGACAGTGAGCGCGAATGTAGCCGTGATCGATATGAATCTCGGCGCCCATGGCGCGCAAGCCGTCCACGTGCAAATTCACCGGACGCGCACCGATGGCACAGCCACCCGGCAGCGAGACATCAGCTTGCCCAAATCGCGCCAGCAACGGACCTAACACCAGAATCGATGCCCGCATGGTTTTAACCAGCTCATAAGGCGCCACGAATTTATGGGTGGGACGTGCATCCACTTCCACTTGCAGCCGGTCATCAACGGTCACTTGCACGCCCATATTGCCGAGCAGCGCAATCATGGTAGTGATGTCGTGCAGGTGCGGCACATTACTCAACGTCACCGGACCATCGGCCAATAAGGCGCCGGCAATAATGGGCAGCGCAGCGTTCTTGGCGCCGGAAATGCGCACCTCACCCGACAGCGGCACGCCGCCTTCGATTTGCAAACGATCCATGATCGACCTCTGCTGTTTTTGTTGGGCTGTTTTTAGTTGGACGCTTATTGTTGACCGGATTGCTGGGCAGCCTGCCATTCGGCAGGCGTATGGGTCTGCATGGTCAACGCATGAATCTCATTGCCCATCAGCTTGCCCAAGCTCGCGTACACCAATTGATGGCGCTGCAAGGTGCGCTTGCCAGCGAATGCCTCACTGACAATCAGCCCTGAAAAATGGGTGTTATCGTCCGAATCCACTTGTACTTCAGCACCGGGAATACCGGCGCGGATCAATTGCTCAATATCGTGGGGAGTCATGGCCGACCTTGTCTGGGGCCCTGTCGGGCTGGAATGGGCGGCGATAATAACGGATAGCCGGCGCGGTCGGCGCCGAATCATTTAGCTGTAGTGCTTATGCCGACACCAGCACGCGGGTGCGCAGCGCCGCCGATGGCAATTCCCCGAATAAGTGTTTGTAGTCGCTGGCAAATTGACTGAGATGCCAAAAGCCCCAAGCGGCAGCGGCGTCTTGGATGCTGCGATATACCGAGTCGGGATTCTTCAACTCGCGGCGCACTGCATTCATCCGAATGCTGCGTAAGTAAGCAGCGGGACTGACATCCAGCACCTGACAAAAACTGTTGTGCAGCGTGCGTCGACTGACATGAAACTGGCGGCATAGATCCGGCACGGTCACCGCTTGATCATGATGGTCCAGCACATGCTCTCTGACCTTGTTCACCAGTCGCTGACGATTGCGGTGCGCGGCGCTGGTCTTAGGCTCGTTGCCAATGGCTCCCAGCAAGTGCACCAAGCTCGACACAAGCGCCTGTTGCAGGCTGCGCTGAGCAGCGGGTGACGCTTGCACGGCGTTGTTGTGTTCGACCGCAGTCAAGGTGTTCGACAGAAAATGCGCGAAGCGTCGTTTGGCAGCAGTGCCTACCAGCAGAATTTCACGGCTGTCCAAACTGGTCGGCAAGTCGGCATGCTCCACTTCACGCGCATGGCGCTGTAATGCAGTGGCGTCAATGACAACACCCAGAATGTCGAAGGCATCTGGCGTCAGCAATTCAAATGCACAATTGCCCGGCCGCATGGCAATCGCATCGTCGCCGATGTACTTGGTATCGATGCGACCCTTGTTGCCGTCGCAATAAGGAATGCCAAACCAGTAAGAGTCCGGCCACACCACACACGATTGGCGCACGGTATGACTGGTGTATTCGCGAAACACCTGTGCGTCGTCCAGCCATAACTCGGTGAGCTGACCGGCAAATGGACCTGCCGACAATTGATCGTAAAGCTGCTGCCACTGACTGAGGTTGTGGGCATGCTCGTCTGCATCCTGCGCCATCACTTTGCGCACTGAGTAAGTGCGCTGTCGCGCCTGCTCTGCCCCATTCGGGTTCTGCACAGTGCTGGGAGGGGCGGTATTGACCGACTGATTCATCGCTGCACCCGTGGTTTACAGCCTCTTCTGTTTGCTGCAGCTCCAGATCATGCAAAAAGCGGGCTGGCCTGCCCCAAAACAATTGCCTATTTTCGATAACGCAAATTTCAAACGCCTCGTAGGCTGATAAACAGCGATCAACCCGAGAGGCAACCATGCAAGCGCAACCTGAATTGAAGAAAACCCTCAGCACAGTGCAGCTATGGGGCATTGCGGTGGGTTTGGTGATTTCCGGCGAATACTTTGGCTGGAGTTACGGTTGGGCTGCGGCGGGCACGCTGGGCTTTGTAGTGAGCTCGGTATTCATTGCGCTCATGTATACGACATTCATTTTCAGCTACACCGAACTCACCACGTCCATTCCGCATGCCGGTGGTCCGTTCGCATACAGTCGGCGCGCCTTTGGGCCTACCGGTGGTTATTTCGCGGGCATGGCAACCTTGATCGAGTTTGTGTTCGCGCCACCGGCGATTGCGCTGGCCATCGGTGCTTATCTAAATGTGCAGTTCCCTGACTTGAATCCCAAACATGCCGCCTGTGCGGCCTACCTGGTGTTCATGGGACTGAACTTCGTAGGCGTCGCCATCGCTGCGACCTTTGAATTATTTGTCACTCTCCTGGCGATTTTCGAATTGCTGGTATTCATGGGCGTGGTGGCGCCGGGCTTTTCGATAGCCAACTTCGCCAAGGGTGGTTGGTCGGGTCAGGACACATTCAGTATGGCGGCGGTCCCGGGCATGTTTGCGGCGATTCCCTTCGCCATTTGGTTTTTCCTGGCGATTGAAGGCGTGGCCATGGCGGCCGAAGAAGCCAAAGATCCCAAGCGCTCGATTCCGATTGCCTATGTGGGTGGCATTCTTACGCTACTGGTGCTGGCCATGGGCGTGATGTTGTTCGCTGGCGCGGCGGGCGACTGGACCAAACTCGCCAACATTAACGACCCACTGCCACAAGCCATGAAATTTATTGTCGGCGAAAGTAGCGGTTGGTTGCACATGCTGGTGTGGTTGGGACTGTTCGGTTTGATTGCTTCTTTCCACGGCATTATCCTGGGATATTCGCGGCAGATTTATGCGCTGGCGCGCGCCGGCTTCCTGCCTGGGTACTTCGCCAAAGTGCACGCGAAGTTCCAAACGCCACATCGCGCCATTCTGGCTGGCGGCGTGATCGGCATTGCCGCCATCTATAGCGACAGTTTGATCAATCTCGGCGGCCTGTCGCTCACCGCCAGCATCGTTACCATGGCAGTGTTCGGTGCGATCTTGATGTACATCATGAGCATGGCGGCGCTGTTCAAACTGCGTCAGTCTGAACCCACCATGGAGCGCCCGTTCAAAGCACTGTGGTATCCCTATGCACCGGCGTTTGCGCTGGGCGCGGCAGTGATCTGCATGGTCACGATGGTGTACTACAACCCGCTGATTGCCGCGCTGTTCGCCGGCTTCCTGCTGGTCGGTTATGTGTACTTCCTCATGACGGCGCAACAACGCGATGACGCACCGGATGCGATGGCGGGTGAGATGGCCGCCTAGTTATCAGCGTGGTTAATTGATCGAATGGCCTATACCCACAGCATCGGCATCAGCACCTATCGGTTCGCCGATTTGAAAACCTTGCTGGCCAAGGCCAGCCCCGCGCGTTCCGGCGATTACCTCGCCGGAGTAGCGGCGGCCAGCGAAGCAGAACGCATGGCCGCCCGCATGGCGTTGGCGGAAGTGCCACTGCAACGTTTTCTTGACGAGCCGTTGATTCCTTACGAAAGCGATGAAGTCACGCGCCTGATTTTTGATCGTCACGACCGCAATGCTTTCCGACCGATTGAACATTTAAGTGTGGGCGAGTTTCGCAATTGGTTGCTATCAGCCAACACCACATCGGAAAAACTCGCCCAAGTCGTCTGGGGCATCACGCCGGAAATGGCAGCGGCCGTCAGCAAGCTGATGCGCAATCAAGATTTGATTCTCGCGGCACAGAAGTGCCGGGTGGTCACGCGCTTTCGCAACACCATTGGCCTGCCCGGCCGTTTATCGGTGCGTTTGCAACCGAATCATCCCACCGACGATGCCAAGGGCATTGCCGCGTCCATGCTGGATGGTTTGTTGTATGGCTCAGGCGATGCAGTGATCGGCATCAATCCCGCCACCGACAGCCTGCCCGCCATCGTCACCATGATGAACATGATCGACGAACTGCGCATGCGCTACGAGGTGCCCACGCAATCCTGTGTACTCACGCATGTCACCAACACCATCAAAGCCATTGAACAAGGTGCGCCGGTGGATTTGGTATTTCAATCCATTGCCGGCACCGAGCAAGCCAACACCAGTTTCGGCATTAATCTCGCCCTGCTGAAAGAAGCGCACCAAGCGGCGCTGAGTTTGAAACGCGGCACCGTGGGCAACGATGTGATGTATTTCGAAACCGGGCAAGGCAGCGCGTTATCCGCTAACGCCCATCATGGCGTCGATCAACAAACCTGCGAAGTGCGCGCCTACGCCGTGGCGCGTGAGTTTCAACCGCTACTGACCAATACCGTGGTGGGATTCATTGGTCCGGAGTATTTATACGACGGCAAACAAATTATTCGCGCCGGCTTGGAAGATCACTTCTGCGGCAAGCTGCTAGGCGTGCCGATGGGTTGCGACATTTGCTACACCAATCATGCTGAAGCCGATCAAGACGACATGGATACGCTGCTGACGCTACTGGGTGTGGCTGGCATCAACTTCATCATGGGCATCCCGGGCGCCGACGACATCATGCTCAATTATCAAAGCACGTCATTTCACGATGCGCTGTATGTGCGCGAGGCATTAAAACTCCGACGCGCGCCGGAATTCGAAGACTGGCTGGAACGTATGGGCATCACCGACATGCAAGGTCACTTGCAACGTCTGCCTGAATCACAAGCACTGTTAGCGCATGCACGCACGTTGATTGCTGGCGTATGAGTCATACACCGTGAGCAAGATCATCGAAGCCAACCCCTGGCAGCAACTGCGTCAATTTACCCAGGCACGCATTGCACTGGGACGCACCGGCGCCAGCCTGCCCACGCAGGCGCTGCTGGAATTCGGCATGGCGCATGCGCAGGCACGCGACGCCGTGCATACTGAATTCAATCGTGATGCGTTACTGGAGCAATTACATGCCGCAGACTGGCCAACGCTCGACGTGCATAGTGCCGCTACTGATCGATATCACTACTTACGTCGTCCCGATCTAGGGCGCAGCTTGAATGCCGATAGCCGGACACAACTGCAAACACTGGCGTTGGCAGAAAATCCCGAGCTGATTTTCATCATTGCCGATGGTTTGTCGTCGGTGGCGCCACTGCGCCACGCGGCGCCGTTGCTGCAAGCATTGCGACCCAGCCTGAAAGATTGGCGTGTCGGTCCCGTGGTCGTGGCCGAACAAGCGCGCGTTGCACTGGGCGATGAAGTCGGCGAGTTGCTCGGCGCGCAACTAGTCGTGATGTTGATCGGCGAACGTCCGGGACTGAGCTCGCCCGACAGTTTAGGCATCTATCTCACCTACGCGCCGCGCGTCGGTCGCACCGATGCCGATCGCAATTGCATTTCCAACGTACGACTGGAAGGCCTGAGTTACGCCGCCGCGGCACATAAACTGCTGTACTTGATGCATGGCGCAACACGCATGCAGCTATCCGGCGTGGCGCTTAAAGACGATAGCGATATGGCGTTACTACAACCTACTACGCTGACACTCGAATAGGCATCGATACGGCGCTCATCGAGCGCGCTTACGCTTCGCTGTGCGTGTGATCCGATTGCCAGCGGCTTTACGCTCGTATGGATATACAACCACCGTTGTTGCCTCGCCGCCATCGACTGCCATGGCGTTAATGATCGCACGCAGCAGACGTTTGAGTTCGGCTTGGTCGCGCGCCGTCAGTACTTTCAATATCGAATCGAACACCTCGAACGCCACGGCCATGGATTTACGCATCAGTGCAACGCCGGCGGGCTTCGCATAACATTCCAATATGCGGGCGTTCTCCTGATCTGGTTTGCGCTCGATATAACCCTCTTTTTCCAAGGCCACCAGCAGACCGTTCATCGATTGCGCCGCCATTGAGCAGCGCCGCGCCAGTTGCGCCCCGGAAAGCCCGGGCTCTACGGTCACCATATGCAACACCCGTGCAAGTGGAAAGCTCAGATAGATCGCGCGGTTGCGCAGCTCGGCTTCCACCTTGACATGCAAGCGATGATGCAATTCGCGGATCAAGTAAGCCTGATGGTCGCGGAACGCCAATGTCGACTCCAAGGAGAGGACATCGGCGGCGCTTGGTTTGGCGCCAGGTTTGCGCTTGCGGCGTGTCGCTGTCGGCATTACGAACTCTATCGATTGAATTTTTAAGGTTCCTGATATTAAATCAGGCTCCTGATATTTAATACCCACCATGACGCTCCGCCAGATGAACTCCTATATGCCCACTTGCCGAAATGTGACATCGGTGACGCTCGTCTTGCTCATGACGGCCGCATGCAGTCGTGCGCCGGTGGCGCCCGCCGCCGCGCCGGTGGCGCTCACCGTGAAAACCACGCAAGCGACGCCCCGCGACATCACCGCCACCATTGAGACCTCGGGCCCGTTGTTCGCGTGGCAGGAAGTGGCGATTGGCTCAGAGGTCACCGGCTATCGTTTGCGCGAAGTGCTGGTCGATGTAGGCGACTCGGTCAAGCAAGGCCAGGTCCTGGCGCGGCTCGACAACTCGGTGCTGAGCGCGGACCGCGACCAGGCCGCAGCCCAACTTGCAGAGGCCGAGGCTACCGTTAAAGAAGCGCAGACCAAGGCAACGCGAGCGACCAACTTACTTAAAAGCGGCGTCCTCAGTACCCAAGAGGCGGAACAACTGACCACGGGTGCGGCCACCGCCGAGGCCCGTCTGCAGAGTGCGAAAGCTCAATTGACCACTGCCGAACAGCGGCTTAAGTACGCCGTGATCCTGGCGCCCGACGCTGGGGTTATTTCCGCGCGTGCCGTCACCCCCGGTCAAATTGCCGCCAGTGGCGCCGACCTGTTCAAGTTGATACGCAACCATCGCATCGAGTGGCGCGCGGAAATTCCCGAGGCGCAATTCGGCAAGGTGCGCCGCGGCATGATCGCTCAAGTGCGGCGCGCAGACGGCTCGCTGGCGCGCGGCCAAGTTCGCTCGCTGTCGCCGAATCTGGATCCCAATACACATCGCGGCATTGCCTATGTGGATCTAAAACTGGAACCGGCGCTCAGCCCCGGCATGTACGTCACCGGCTCGATAGAGCTCGGCCAAAGCAAAACCCTCACGTTGCCGCTCGGTGCAGTGAGCATGCGCGATGGCTTCGCCTATGTATTCGTCATTGGTCCCGGCAACATCGTCAGCCAACGGCGCGTCACCGTTGGTCGCGTGATGAAAGATGCACTGGAAATCAGCGATGGCATCGGTGCGACCGAGCAAGTCGTTGCGGCCGGAACGGGCTTTTTGCACGACGGCGATCATGTCGCGATTGCTAACGCGGCGACCAATGCGCCGGGCACAGGCTCATGAACATCAATTTCTCCGCGTGGTCCATTCACAAGCCGCTGCCCGCGACGCTGGGCTTTATTTTGCTCAGCGCCATTGGGCTGTATGCCTTTCAAAAACTGCCTGTCGTCAACTTCGCGGATGTGGAAGTGCCCTTCGTCACCGTATCGGTGGGCTATGCCGGCGCTACGCCATCGCAGATGGAGACCGAGGTCACGCGCAAGATCGAAGATGCCGTGGCGGGGCTGGAAGCGGTGGAACACCTCACCACCACCATCACCGACGGCTTCTCAAGCACCACCATTGAGTTCGAGCTGGGACACCCCACGATGGTCGCGGTGGACGACGTGCGCGACGCCCTTACCCGCATTCGCGCGCAGTTGCCGCAGGACATCAACGATCCCGTGGTCGCCAGAGTGATGTCCGCAGGATCGCCGTTCGTCACGTATGCCATCGAGTCGAATGAAACCAACCTCGCCGCGCTGAGCTGGCTGGTGGACGATGTCATCACCAAACAACTGAAGGCCGTCTCCGGCGTGGGCAACGTGCAACGCTTAGGCGGCGTCGATCGCGAGATCCGTATCGATTTGAAACCCAACCGGCTGCTGGCGTTCAACATCACCGCGAGCGAAGTTTCACAGCAGCTCAAGCGCATGCAGACCGAGCAACCGGGTGGACGCAGCACGCTCGCCGGCGGGGAACAAGCGATTCGCACGCTGGGCACGGTGGCCGATGTCGCTGAGCTGCAATCGTTTCCCATCGTATTGAACGACGGCCGTCGGGTGCGCTTAAGCGAACTCGCCACGGTACAGGATCGCTACGCCGAACAACGGCAACTGGCTTTTACGGACGGCAAGCCGGCGATTGCGTTCCAAGTACAACGCATGCGCGGCGCGGGCGAACTGGAGACTGCCGAGCGGGTACAAACCGCGATTGACGAATTTCAAGCCGCCCATCCCACCGTGCATATCAAGGAAGTCAACTCCACTGTGCCCTTCCTGAAGAAAATGTACAGCTCGTCAATGAACATGCTGTACGAGGGCGCATTGCTGGCAACACTGGTGGTGTTCTTGTTCCTGCGCGACTGGCGCGCCACGTGGATTTCGGCCATTGCCCTGCCGCTATCCATCATCCCGACCTTCTGGGTGTTGCATCTACTCAACTTGTCATTGAACGGACTGACGCTGCTGGCGCTGTCGTTGGTGATCGGCATTCTGGTGGACGACACCATCGTTGAAGTCGAAAACATCGTGCGCCATTTGCGCGCAGGCAAGTCACCCAAAGAGGCGGCACTGGAAGCCGCACAAGAAATCGGGCTGGCGGTCATCGGCACCAGCCTCACGCTGGTAGCCGTGTTTGCTCCGGTCGGATTCATGCCGGGCGTTCCCGGCCTGCTGTTCAAACAATTTGCCATCACCTGCGTCACCGCAGTGATGTTTTCGCTGTTGGTCGCCCGACTCATCACGCCGATGCTGGCGTCGATTTACCTCAAGAACGACCATAAACAAGAGCGGCACGGCCGGTTTCACGCAGCCTACTTGCGTGCTGTGGACTGGACGTTGTCGCATCGCCGCACAACACTGCTGACGGCAGTGGGCTTCTTCGTGTTATCCATTGTCCTGGCCGCCGTGCTGCCCAAAGGACTGCTGACCACCGATGATCGCGATCAAGTCATCGTCACTGTGGAACTGCCGCCGGGCAGCGGCTTGGCAGACACCCAATCGGCAACCGAACAAGCTGAAAAAATTCTACGGACACAACCTGAAGTCACCAGCATCTTCTCGGTAATAGGTGCAACCAGCGGCTCGGGCGGACCGATCCCCGGCAACACGGCCGGCGATGTACGCAAAGCAACGATTTATGCCAACTTGACGCCCGCCGCAGATCGCAAGCGAACCCAGGTGGTGTTCCAGCACGAAGTGCAACCACTGATCAGTGGCGTTGCCGGCGCACGCGTTTCGTTCAACTCCAGCAATTTCGGCGAAGGCATGAGCATCTACTTGTCCGGCGACGATCCGGCGCAATTGCAAGCCGCTGCCGACCGGGTGATGCGCGACTTGCGCGGCATTCCGGGCCTCGGTGCAGTGACGTCGAACGCCTCGCTACTGCGACCGGAAATCACCATCAAACCGGATGTCGAACGCGCTGCGCAGTTAGGCGTTGTGACCTCATCCTTGGCGGACGCCATTCGCATCGGCACCACGGGTGACGTGGACTTCCGGCTTGCCAAGTTCAATTTACCGACGCGACAGATTCCAATTCGCGTGCAGATTGAAGAATCGGCGCGCAATACCGTCGATTTGTTGCGCTTGCTGCGCGTGCCCGCCAACACCGGCAGCGTGCCGCTGGAAAGCGTCGCCAGCATCGAGTTGGCCAGCGGACCGGCAGAAATCAGCCGCTATGATCGCAATCGCAACGTCATTCTGAATGCGTCACTGAATGGGCAAATGTTAGGTCGCGTGCAAGAACAGATCGACGCCTTGCCGTCGTTGCGCGAATTACCCGCCGGTGTGCGCCGCATTCAGGCCGGCGACTCCGAACGTTATCAGGAATTATTTGTGGGCTTTGGCCTGGCGATGGTGGTCGGCATCTTCTTTGTCTATGGCGTGCTCGCGCTGCTGTTCAACGACCTGCTGCAACCGATCACTATCTTGGTCGCATTGCCATTGTCGATTGGCGGCGCGGTGGGCGCACTGGCAATCACCGGACTTGGTCTGACCCTGCCGTCCCTGATCGGCATCTTGATGCTGATGGGGATTGCCGTGAAGAACTCTATCTTGCTAGTAGACTACGCCGTCATTGCCGAAGAGCGCGGCATGGGTCGGCATGAAGCATTGCTCGATGCCTGCGGCAAGCGCGCGCACCCGATCATCATGACCTCCATCGCTATGTTTGCCGGCATGGCGCCCATCGCAGCGGAGTACTTCACGTCGGTAGGTTTCCGCACACCCATGGCGATGGCCGTGATGGGCGGCCTGCTCAGTTCCACTGTGCTAAGTCTGCTGGTGGTGCCGGCCGCCTACACCTACGTTTCCGATTTCGAAGCGTGG
>JANMSB010000415.1:0-6611 GCA_031388915.1 Pseudomonadota bacterium
ACAATTTTTTGCGCTGTTTCGCGTTGGCTGGGGGTTACTGCCTCATCAAGTCGAGCTGTCCAGTTATCTGGAATTTTCGGGCCGAGTTCCTCGGCCGCTTTGAACCAGCCTAATGCCTCGCCATAGCCGCTATTCGGCCCCTGATTGTTGAGCGCCATCGTGCCGAGGTTGGCATAGGCACCCCAGACACCTGCTTGCGCCAAAACATGCAGCTCCTGGCTCGCCAGGTCAAATTGCGCGTTCTTAAGATGTGCTATCGCCTGGTCGAGCGTGACCAACTTGGACATTGATCGTGTTTCGTCCGCCCTCGCTGACGGCAAATACAGCCCAAACCAGAGACCCGCCGCCAAAATGATGAACGCACGCATGCTTATCTCCCTGCTGGTTTTTATTTATACGTATGAAGCATAGATGGCATGATTGACGGATGCCAGCACGCGATGACGGGCGCCGCTTCATGCGGGGACGTCGGGCTGTTGGGTGCGCAACTACCTGTCCGGTATGTCAACACACGCAAAGGCGCTCGCCTCGGTAACGTGAACGAGTAATACTCAGCGCCTAATTCGTCGTGGCTGGGTGGTCTGGCTGCACTGCTTCCGGGGGATTCTATGATCTACGACAGCATTCTCGGCACTATCGGCCGCACCCCCATCGTGCGCATCAATCGCCTCGCGCCGACGCATGTCACCATGTACGTGAAATGCGAGTTTTTTAATCCCCTATCGTCGGTCAAGGATCGTCTGGCCATCGGCATCATTGAGGATGCGGAACGGCGCGGTGTGCTCAAGCCTGGCCAGACCGTGGTGGAAGCCACTTCCGGCAACACCGGTATCGCGCTGGCCATGGTGTGCGCCGCCAAGGGTTATCCATTCGTCGCCACTATGGTGGAAACCTTTTCGGTGGAGCGCCGCAAGATCATGCGCGCCTTGGGCGCCAAAGTGATTTTGACGCCCGCTGCCGAACGCGGTACCGGCATGGTGCGCAAGGCTAAGGAGCTGGCGGAAAAGCATGGTTGGTTCTGGGCCAGTCAGTTCGAGAATCCAGCCAATCCCGAATATCACCGCAACACCACCGGGCCGGAAATACTCAGTGACTTCGCCGGCAAGCGGCTGGACTTTTGGGTGACCGGTTGGGGTACGGGCGGCACCTTGACCGGCGCGGGACAGATGCTCAAAAAGGCTCGTCCCGATATCAAGATCATTGCCACGGAACCTGCCGGCGCTTCGTTGCTTAAAGGCGCCGAGTTCAAGCCGCACAAGATTCAAGGTTGGACACCGGATTTCGTGCCGGCGGTGTTGGACCGCAGCGTGGCGGACGACATTGTGCCGGTGACCGACGATGAAGCGATTCAAACCGCGCGTGCATTGGCGATGAAGGAAGGCATTTTCTGCGGCATTTCCTCCGGCGGTACGTTTGCTGCGGCATTGAAAGTTGCGCAGACCGCGCCGCAGGGATCGGTGCTGCTGGCCATGTTGCCCGATACCGCCGAGCGCTATTTGAGCACGGTGTTGTTCGAAGGCATTAATGATGGCTCGGATGCGGGGTTTTAGTGCGCATTAGACAGCGATCCGTCGTAGGGGCCGACCTGCGTGACCCGCATCAGATGGGCCGACACGCAGGTCGGCCCCTACTGATGGGTTTGTTGATGCTGCTCACTGCCTGTAGCAAGCCTGCCGCGACTAGTGGCGCGCCGGTGATGACGGGCAAACCAGCCGGTCGGGTCACTACTGTGGCGGCCGACACCGTCAAGCTCAGTAACTTCGTCGATGAAACCGAAGCGTTGGGCACGGCCAAGGCCAACGAAGCCGTGGACATTACCGCCAAGGCCACCAATCGCGTCATCACCATTCGCTTTCGCGAAGGGCAATTCGTCAAGCACGGCGATGTGTTGATTGAGTTCGATGGCGCGGAAGCGCGCGCCAACTTAGCCTCGGCAGAAGCGTCGTTGCGCGATACGCAAAGCCAGTATCAACGCAGCCGAGAATTATTTCAGAGCAAGGCGCTGTCCGAATCCGACCTGATTCAATTGGAAGCCAGGATGCTAACCAGCAAGGCTGCCGTTGATGCGGCGCAGGCGCGCGTCAACGACACGGTGATACGCGCGCCATTCGGTGGCCGTATGGGCTTGCGCGCAGTCAGCGTCGGTAGCTTGGTCACGCCCGGGCAAGTGATCAGCACGCTGGATGACATCAGCGTTATCAAACTCGACTTCACCGTACCAGAAAGTTATTTGGCGACGGTGCGGGAAGGCCAGCAAGTACAAGCCAAGAGCAGCGCCTATCTGGATCAAGTGTTTCGTGGCCGCGTCGCCAGTATTGCCACGCGTGTCGATCCGGTGAGTCGTTCAGTGATGGTGCGCGCGTTGATCGACAATCAGACGCAGCAATTGAAGCCCGGCATGTTTATGAGCGTGCATCTGACGCGCTCGCATGGCGATGCCCTGTTGATTCCGGAACAAGCGTTAATGCCCGAGAGTGATCGGCAATACGTTTATGTGGTGAGCAAAGATATCGCCAACAAAACGGCGGTCACCATTGGCCGACGCAAGCCCGGCTTGGTCGAAGTGCGACAGGGCTTGAAGGTGGGTGATGTGGTGGTGGTTGAAGGTGGCGAAAAGCTTAGCGACGGTGCGACGGTCAAGGTGACTGGCACGGCGCAGTTCGTAGAGTCGTAGATCCTTATGCTGCTCTCCGACATCTCAGTACGCCGTCCGGTGTTTGCCGTCGTCATCAGCTTGCTGCTGACCATTCTCGGCTTGATGGCAGCGGCGCGTCTGCCGATTCGCGAATACCCCAAAATCGAATCGCCGCAGGTCAGTGTCAATATCAGCTATCGCGGCGCGTCGGCGGATGTGGTCGAAACCAAAATCACGCGCACCGTTGAAAACCAATTGGCCGGCATCGAAGGGCTGGAAAAACTCGAGTCTTCCAGCGAAGACGAGCGTTCGCGGATCAGTATGGAATTCAGCGTCTCGACCGATATCGAGGCGGCCGCTAATGACGTGCGTGATCGTATCTCGCGTATTCAGGGCAACTTACCCGTGGAGGCCGATCCACCGCAGATCAGTAAAGTGGATGCGCGCGCCGATAACGTGATGACTCTGAGCATCAATAGCAATACCCGTAGTACCGGCGAATTGACCGACTACGCGACTCGCTACATTGTCGATCGCCTTACCGTGGTGCCGGGCGTTGCCACCGTGCAGTTGTTTGGCGCGCAAAAATTTTCTATGCGCATCTGGTTGGATCGGCGTGCGTTGGCGGCACGCCAACTCACGGTTCAAGACATCGAAACTGCATTGCGCAAAGAAAATGTCGAGCTACCCGCCGGTCGCTTGGAGTCGCAGCAGCGCGAATTCACCTTACGTACCGATACGGGTATGCGTAGTGAGGAGGATTTTCGCCAGTTAGTCATCGGTCGCGGCGCCGATGGCTATCTGGTGCGCTTGGGTGAAGTGGCCACGGTCGCCATTGGCGCGGAAGAATTGCGCACCGTCTCGCGCCGTATGGGTATACCGGATTTGGGACTGGGGATTACGCCCACTTCCACGGCCAATGTGCTGGATGTCGCCAAGGGTGTGCGTGCGGCGATCATCGACATCCAACGGGACTTGCCCGAAGACATCAAGCTATTGGTTGCGGTGGATAACTCCACTTACGTGTCCGACTCGATCCATGAAGTCATCGTGACCCTAGGTATCGCACTGGTGCTGGTGTTGGTGGTGATTTATGCGTTTCTCGGCTCGTTGCGCGCCACACTAATCCCTGCAGTCACCATTCCGGTGTCGATCATTGCGACCTGCATGGTGATGTCGGCGCTGGGATTTTCGATCAATGTATTGACGCTGCTCGGCGCCGTGCTGGCCATCGGCTTGGTGGTGGACGATGCCATTGTCGTGCTGGAGAACATTGTGCGGCGCATGGAGCAGGGTGAGCCCGCGCTGATCGCCGCCATCGACGGCAGCAAGGAAATCGGTTTTGCAGTCATTGCCACCACGTTGGCGCTGACCGCCGTGTTCCTGCCTATTTCCTATATTCCCGGCAACATCGGCCGCCTGTTCGGCGAGTTTGGTATTTCGGTGGCGGCGTCGATTTTGTTTTCGTGTTTGATTGCGCTGACGCTGACACCCATGATGGCGTCGGTGATGTTCTCCGGCGGCATCCAGCGCGGCCGGGTCACTCACGTGGTTGATACCGCGTTCGGTAGGTTATCGGCTGCGTATCGCCGCAGTTTGCAGTTGGTGGTGCAACACGCATGGGTAGTGGTAGCGGTGATGTTCGGTGTGATAGTGCTGGGTTATGGCATCTTGCGGACTCTGCCCAACGAGTTGACGCCGGCTGGTGATCGCGGCCTCGTCACCGTCATATTGACGTCTCCGGAGGGATCCAGCATTCAGTACGTCGATCGTTACATGCAGCAGGTTGAGCAGATCGCTCAACAGGAAGCTCAGCGGGGCACCGTGCATACCATTGTGGCGCGTGCAGGTCAGGGCGGCGCTGGCGGCGCGCGTGTCATGATTCGCTTGGTGCCATGGGACGAACGTGCCGAGTCGGCGCAGGCTATAGCCAATCGTTTGCGTACACAGCTCAATCAATTGCCGGGTGTGCGCATCAGTGTGATTACACCCTCCGGCCTGAGCGGTGCGCGCGGCGGCCAACCGGTGGAGTTCGTGATCGGTGGTCCGAGTTACGAGCAGTTGGTGCAGTGGCAAAACATTGTGCTGGCGCGTGCGCGGGATAATCCCGGCCTGTTGAATCCTGATTCGGACTATGACGAACGCAAGCCGCAACTGAAGATCGAGGTTGATCGCAGCCGCGCCGCCGACCTCGGCGTGTCGCTGGATGCGGTAGGCCGCACCTTGGAAACCATGTTGGGCGCACGTCGCGTAACCACTTATGTGGATCGCGGCGAGGAATACAACGTGATGCTGCAAGCGCGCGCCGAGGATCGCGCCACGCCCAGCGATCTGGACAATATCTACGTGCGTTCCGACAAATCGGGCAACCTGATTCCGCTGGCCAGTCTGGTGGTGGTGAAAGAAGTGGCCGGGCCCAGCGAACTGAATCGCTTTGATCGCCAGCGCGCCATCGAGATTTCTGCCGGGCTAGCCGATGGCTATTCGATGGGCGAGGCGTTGAAGTTTCTTGAGCAAGTGGTGCGCACCGAACTGCCGCCCGAAGCCACCATCAATTATGACGGGCAGTCGCGCGAGTTCAAGAAATCCAGCGGCGCGTTATATAGCACCTTCCTGTTGGCCATCGGCATTGTGTACTTGGTGCTGGCCGCACAGTTTGAAAGTTTTAGGCACCCGGCCATCATCATGACCACGGTGCCGCTGGCGATCACTGGCGCAGCGCTGGGTTTGTGGTGGCAGGGATCGTCCATCAATGTATTCAGTCAGATTGGCGCGGTGATGTTGATTGGCCTGGCGGCCAAGAACGGCATCTTGATCGTTGAGTTTGCCAACCAACTTCGCGACCGTGGCGTGGAGTTTGTCGAGGCCATTGTTCAAGCCGCTACAGTTCGATTGCGGCCGGTGTTGATGACCAGCCTGTGTACCGTGTTCGGTGCGCTGCCGCTGCTGTTGGCTACCGGCGCGGGCGCCGAAAGCCGCAGGCCCATTGGCGCGGTCATTGTGTTCGGCGTCATGTTGTCGCTGGTGCTGACGCTGTATGTGGTGCCGGCGGTGTACATGCTGATTGCACGCAATACCCGTTCGCCGGAATATGTCGGACATCTGATCGGTAAGTTGCGCGCGCGGCTAGCAAGCGAAAAAATTGTCGAGAAAGAAACCCACAGCGAAGTTTGATGGTGGGCAACGGGCGACTTGAAGCATTCAGCGATGGCATCATCACCATCATGGTGCTGGAGCTGAAAGTACCGCATGACACTACGCTGGTCGCACTACAAGAGTTGCTGCTGGCGCGTTGTATGTCAGCGTTGCCTTGATCTGGATGGTGCCGGACCTGCGCATCGAACGGGTGCTTAACCATGATTAGCGATTACCGATTCTTTCCCTCTCCCGCGTGCGCGGAGGGCAGGGAGGGGGCGTCTCCGCATTGGCACAAAGCAGAACGTTATGAGCGCCTTCTTCCGATACGTTGGCTTGCCACGCGCACTTCGCTCTCCGACAACTGCCGCCAGCTTCCTTTCGGCAGCTCGCCCAATGCAATCGGTCCAATCGCAATCCGCACCAGTCTCAGCACTTCATAGCCCAGTGCCGTGAGCAAGCGACGAATATGGCGGTTGCGGCCTTCATCCAGCACGACTTCCAGCCACGCATTTTTTTCACCGGCGCGTAACAGCGAGGCGCTGATCGCCATGAGATGTTCACCATCTTCGTCAACGCCGTTCAGCATTGCCGCGACCGCGGCTTGATCGGGAATGCCTGCGACTTGCACGTGATAAGTCTTATGCAGTGCACTGGCCGGATCGGTAATCCCTGCCGCCCACTCGGGATCGTTGGTTAGCAGCAGCAATCCTTCGCTGGCTTTATCGAGTCGACCCACCGGTGCGAGCCACGGCAGATTGGCGGATTCGAGTAACGAATAAATTGTGTCGCGACCGCGCTCGTCGGCTGCGCTGACAATCAAGCCACGCGGTTTGTTCAC
>JANMSB010000033.1:0-8879 GCA_031388915.1 Pseudomonadota bacterium
ATGCTGGCGCCGAAGCTCGAAGGCAAAATTCTCCAGGCGCTGAATGTGCAGAACACCGACAAAGCACTGCTGGTCGGCGCCGGTTCGGGACACTTGGCCGCATGCCTGGGGCAACTGGCCGGCAAAGTACGGGTGATCGAGCACCACGCGCAATTGGCCGAACAAGCGCAGCACAAGCTGCGGCAGGTCACCAGCAACAATGTCAGCATCGAAGTTGGCGACGCGACGCAACTGGATCTCGACCAAGCCTATGACGTCATCATCGTTACCGGCTCGCTGCCGGTGTATGACGAACGCTTCCAGCGGGCGCTGACCATCGGCGGTCGGCTGTTCGCGGTCATCGGCGCTGTCGCGCCCATGGAAGCGGTGAAGATCACCCGGCTCGCCGCCAACCAGTGGCAGCGCGACAGTTTGTTTGAAACCGAATTACCCAGCCTGCCGAACGCCAAACGCCCTTCGCCATTTGTGTTTTAAGCTTGATCACTGCGCGTGATCGTCACGTTGGCGCAGCATCGCTTTTTACCGCGAGTCTTTAACATGAACATTCCGGAAATTTCCGCAGCCGAATTCCTGCAACGTCGCACTCAGGGCGATTCGTTAACTTTGCTTGACGTTCGTGAAGATTGGGAAATCTCCGTTGCCAGTGTTCAGGGAGTCGTGCATATTCCGATGGCACAGATTCAGGCCCGCATGTCCGAGCTTGATCGCAACACGGACATTGTCGTGTTATGCCGTTCCGGTCGCCGCAGCCTGGAAGTTGCAAAGCTCCTGCAACTTAACGGCTTTCAAGCGATCAATCTCGCCGGCGGTATTCTGGCTTGGTCCCGCGATATCGATCCCAGCATCCCAACCTACTGAAGCACACTGATGTTGCACACCCGTTGTTCTCTTCGTGCCCGCGTGGCGTTAGCGCTGGTAATAACCACCGCCGGTTTTCAGGTAAACGCCGCAACGCTGCTGGATGTTTACGATCAAGCCGCACAAAGCGATCCTACCATCCGTGCCGCCGATGCCATCCGCTTGGCAACACGCGAAGCACGTCCGCAAGCATGGTCTGCCTTTCTACCCGACATCAGCGCCAATGCCGGCTGGGCCGGCACCAAGTTCGGTGGCGATGGTGTGCCGTCCACCACCTCACGCGGCGGATCGTGGGGCATCAGCGCAGAGGAATCGATCAACCTGCCCAACACATTGCGCGCCCTGAAGCGCACCGACTACACCTTGGCGCAAGCCGACATCACCTACCACCTTGCCGAGGTGAACTTGGTGTCACGCGTGGCCACGCGCTACTTCAATGTGCTGGCTGCAAAGGACACGCTCAGCGCAGCACAAAGCAATTTGGATTCGTTGAACCAACAGCTAGAGCGCGCCGAAAAGCGTTTTGAAGTCGGCCTGAGCGCCATCACCGATGTGCAGGAAGCCCGCGCACAACGCGACCGCGCCAATGCCACGGTCATTGCCTCTAAACGCTTCCTGGCCACCAATCAGGAGCTGCTGCGCGAAGTCACAGGCGTCGCGGTGGATACCCTGGCGGCGCCTGGCGACGACATGCCCTTACTGATGCCGGATCCACAAAACGCCGACGAGTGGGTAAACAAAGCGATGGATGGCAACCTCGACCTGGCCAGCGATCGCCTGGCGCTGGACATCGCCACACACGATGTCGGTACGCAGAAACTAAGCCGCTTTCCCACCGTGACGCTGGGCGCCAACTACAGCAACTACAATTACTACTCCGACTTCGACGCAATGGGCTCGCGGAACACTAACAACCAATGGAGCGGCACCTGGTTCTCGCTGGGTATTCGGGTACCGATATTTACCGGTGGCCTGAACTCATCCTTAATTCGCGAGTCCGTTTATCGGCAACGCGCAGCGCGTGAGCGCGTCGAACAATCCTCACGCGAGACCGAACGCGCGGCGCGCGATGCCTACCTCGGACTGCAAAGCGACATCTCGCAAGTGGAAGCCAATAAGCAAGCGCTGGAATCGGCACGCTTGGCGTTGCAAGCCACCGAAGCGGGTTTCGATGTCGGCACGCGCACCACCATCGATGTCTTGGCTTCGCGTAATACGCTGCTGGTGGCCGAACAGAGCTATGCCGCGAGCCGCTACAACTACATTCAAAGTCTGATTGCGCTGAAAACCGCCACCGGTTCGTTAACGCGCGAAGATTTGCAGCAGATCAATAGCTGGCTGAAGCAGTAGGCACTGATCCGGCTTACGACACCGCGGCGACAACGCCGGCCACTGTCATTTCGACCACGGGAGAAATCCTGCAAGCGACGGCTCTTGAACCTATCCCGAAAGGAAGATTTCTCCCGTCGGTCGCAATGACAAACACTTCAGACAGCAACTATAACTTGATGCCCGCTCGTTCAATCAATAACAACAACTGCTGTAACGCGCCCTTGCTCTCTTGCACCACTGCGTACGCCTGCCGTCCTTGCCGCACGCGCTCAGTTTCATTGCTGAGCAACTCCAGCACAACGTCGCCCAATTCACTACCCGAGTACACATAGCGCAGCGCGCCGCGTTCGGCGAGCTGGTCGGCAACATCGGGCGCGTTAAAAGTATGCGGGCCGGAAATCACCGCCAGCGACAATGCAGCGGGCTCGAGGAGATTGTGTCCCCCTACCGGCACCAGGCTGCCGCCGACATACGCCAATTGACTGGCGCTATAAAAAGCCGTCAGCTCGCCCAAGGTGTCCAGCAACAACACGGCGTGCTGCATCAACACCGGTTGGCCACTACTGCGGGTGACAAACGCCAAGTTCTGCGCTTTGATTAACGCCGCCACCTGTGCAAATCGCTGCGGGTGGCGCGGCGCTACGATCAACAGCGCATCGGGTTGCTTCAGCAGCACTTGTTGATGCGCAGCCAACACCTGCTGTTCTTCACCATCGTGCGTGCTGCCGGCGATCCACACCGGCCGGGCCGCCCATTGCTGCCGCAAGCTCAGGCCGATGGTGCGCACAGTGTCGGAAATTTCCACATCGAATTTGATGTTGCCGGTGACCTGCACTTGCGCTGCATCCGCACCCAAATCCAGTAAACGTTCAGCATCGGCTTGCGTCTGCGCACCGACGAAAACCTTCGGCATCGAACGCGCAAACAACGCACGCAATTGCTGGTAACGCGCCGCAGTGCGCGGCGATATACGCGCGCTGCCCAATACCACTGGCATCCGGCGAGCCGTACATTCTTGCAGCAGATTCGGCCACAGCTCGGTTTCCATGATGATGGCGCAGTGCGGCTGCACGCGCGCCAAGAATCGCCGTACTGCCCGCGGCGTGTCGTAGGGTAAGAATGCGTGGCTGAGCTTGTCGCCGAATGAGGCGCGTACCCGTGCCGCACCGGTAGGCGTGGTGGTGGTCACCAACACCGGCCGCCCTGCGCGATTGTCTAGCAACCGCCGAATCAACGGCGCCGCCGCCTGTACTTCGCCCACCGACACCGCATGCAACCAGATGGGCGCTTGGTCAAACTTGAGTTGCGTAAAACCAAATCGCTCCAGCAGACGGTCGCGATAGCTGTGATCGCGCAGACCGCGCAAGGCCGTGGCGATGAACACCAGCGGCGCGGCAAGACGAATCAACAGTTGGTACAAGAACGACACTGCAATACCCGGGGTCTGCTAACGGCAATTCGCCGCATGATACCGGAGCAGCGCCCAGCAGACGCCAACTCGATGCTCCGGTAAGCTTCCGCGTCTCGTTCCTTCAGCAATACCTACGATGCCACTTCGACTGTTTGCACCGCGCTACTGGCCCACTTGGTTGGGATTGGGACTATTGCGCCTGCTAACTCCGTTGCCGTTGCCGATGTTGCTGTGGCTGGGCGCCCGACTGGGTCGTCTAGTGCGCCGCTTGCCGGTGGGTTTTGTTCACATTGCGCGTCGCAACTTGGCGCTCTGCTTTCCGGAATTAACGGCCACCCAACGCGAGCAATTGCTTACTCAGCACTTCGAAAGCATCGGCATTGCATTGTTTGAAACTGGACTGGCTTGGTGGGCTTCGGACCAACGCATCCAGCAATTCACCGAAGTCGAAGGGCTGGAGCATCTGCACGCTGCCCAAGCGCATGGCAAGGGCGTGATCTTACTCAGTGCGCATTTCACCACACTGGAAATCGGCGCCCGCGCCGTAGCGGCGCGCATGCCCTTGAACGTGATGTATCGCCCCACCAGCAACGAAGTGATGGGGCGTTTTCTGGCGCGCAATCGCGCGCTGCGCACCCGCCGCGCCATTCGTCGCGACGATGTGCGTACGCTAGTCACGGCGCTCAAAGCCAACGAACCGGTGTGGTACGCGCCCGATCAGGCCTATCGCAAGAAGGGTGCGCAGATGGTGCCTTTGTTTGGCATTCCCTGCGCCACCAATACCGCGACGTCACGCCTAGCCACGATGACCGGCGCAGCAGTCCTGCCCTACTTCCCCGAACGTTTGAGCAATGGCCGCTATCGCATGGTGATTCTGCCGCAGCTCGATCACTTTCCCAGCGACGATCCAGTGGCCGACACCACTCGATTTCATCAATTAATTGAAGCGCAGGTGCGCAAAGTGCCGGCGCAATATCTATGGATTCATCGGCGGTTTAAGGGATTGAGCGAGGACTATCCGGATTACTATCGGCGGTGAGTATCGTTCTAGTGACTGTCCACGCCCGCCACCCGGTCAGGTAAATGCACCTGTCACAGCACCCGCGCCAACAACTCCTGCAACCGCAGATCATGCGCCTTACGCAGTACCTGCCAATCTTGCATCGTAAAGTGCAACCCACGCCGCACCTGTAGTTTATTGAGCGAGCGCAGCAGGCGTTCCAGCACGGCATTGACCCAGCCGCTAGTTACCTCACGCACACGGCCGCGATCGAAGTCCAGCACGTGCACGGCATCATTGGCATCGAACACGATATTGTTGGCATTGAGATCGGCGTGATGCACGCCGATGGCGTGAAAGCGCGCCAGCGTGGTGCCGAGGCGTTGCCACATGGAAGTATCGAGTGAAACTTGTTCCAGTCGTTGTATCAGTGTTTGCGCGCCGGGAATCTCGACGGTGAGCAAATCGGCGCGATAGATCAGACCACTACGTTTATAGCGGGCGGCCACCGGAATGGGCACTGGCAAACCCAGTCCATGCATATGCGCGAGCAAGCGCCATTCGCGAAAGCAGCGCGTGGCTTCCGCACCGTTCCATAAATATTGATCGGTGAGCAGCTTGCCGATCAGGCCACCGCGCTTGTAGTGGCGCAGTACCCAATGACGCTCGCCATCGCGGATGAACAACACGCTGCCACGCCCGCCCACCGCCTCACTCACGCCCTGCTGATCCAGCCAATAAGCAGGTTCAAACAACTCGGCGCCCGGATCTTTGACGATACCGGCGTTGTAGATAACGTTATTCTTTATATGACCGCGACGATCAACAGTCGGATTGATTACCCGCATTGCCGTCATCGCCAATGATCCTTGACCCACTGTGTTGGGATCACCCGCCGATACCACTTACCGCTAATACCCGCGATGGCATCCGGCGGATTGGGTTTGCCGTGAAAGGCAATGATGCGCGCATCGGGCGGGATACGCGGCGGCAGGAACCAATTGAGCACATGCGCGCGCACACAGTGCCGCTTGAAGCTGCGGCACCAAGCTTCCGGCCAGAAACTCATCTTGCCCTGCTTAGCCAAATACGTGGTGATGTACTGCTGCTCGTTGCGGTAGGTGTTGCGTGCCTCATCCGAGTGTTGTTTGAAATACTCCAACGCATCAACATGTGCGCCGGCAGTGAACCGATACACGGAGGTGTTGCCGGTGCCATCGCGCTTGTCCCATTCGCGGATTACCACGAACTCGCCGGGCACGGTAAAGAACGAATCCAGCTCGCCGACGATCACCACATCCAGGTCGATGAACAACGTTGGGCCTGCTAAGTTGTGCAGCGGTTTGGCGAAGGAGGCGAGCTTCAGCCAACCGTGCTGGCGCGCCCAGGGCACCATGTCATCGAAGTCGGCAAAGCCCACCGTGGGCATGGGCAACACTTCGACGGCGGAGTCGATGCCGGTGGCATCGTCGGTCAAGCAGACAAAGCGATGCGGCTGCTTCAGATGGCGGCCGACCATGGAGCGCAGCACATTGACGTATTCGGAGCCGTATTTCTTGCCCCACTTGATGCACAGCACGTTAACCATTGCGATTCATTTTTCTCACTAAATAAAGGCGCGGCAATATACCCCACCCGTGCGCGTCGCGGGTTGTCAGTCGCTGCCTACGGCAAGTGCGGTCAGCAGCCACTGTCATCGGGATACACGCCGCGACATGATGAAAGCTGTTCTTCTAACTGAGCGGAGAGCAACCATGCCGACTGAATCTACGAATGCGCCTGCGCCTTCCGCCAACACGCAGCCCGGTGAAATCTACGGTACGCCGGAACACTTATTGACGGTGACTCACCTGGGACGAACCGACAAAGCCCGGCTGCTACAGCAATGGGCCGCTGATCTGGAGGCCAAACTCCGCGCCTCGGATGAAAACATGGCGGGGCAAGAACCCGGTCAAACTGGCGACATGCTGCGCCGGGTTAAAGACGCGCAGCGGGCTTGCGAATAGGGATCGTTCCTCGGCCGGCCTTATATGTGCTGAGCGCCTCAGCGCTTTAACGTGTATTCAGCGCTGCAATAAGGGCACTTAGCCCAACCGGTTTTCTCGATGGGCAAGTACACCTTCGGATGCGAATTCCACAGGTGCATGCCGGGCATGGGGCAGCTCAGCGGTAGATCAGCCGTCGATACCGTGTACTGATTCTGGGTGTTTGGTTGAATGAGCTTTTCGCTGCGCGCGACGGTCATCATGGGCGGGGTCTCAGGGTCGAAATCCGAACAAGGAGGGTGGGCAAGCCGGGTACGGTTATTCAGGCGTGAATTCTGCCACAACTATCACACGCCGAGCAGCGACTCATGCAAGCCAAAGGCAGACCTTTATGCCGCTAACGGTTAATGACCGCCAGGGTGATTCGCGATACGCACACTCGTTGTTTGCGTTCGTTAACGATCTCGATACCCCAGACGTGACTGCGCGCGCCGATATGAAAGGGCCGTGCCGTACCTATCACCTTGCAACCGAAAGGCGCTGGCCGCAAATGGTTGGCATTGATCTCCTGTCCCACGCACGCAAAGCGCTGAATGTCGATCACTGAATTGGCGCCGAGGCTGCCCAAAGTTTCCGCAAGCACCACTGAAGCGCCACCGTGCAGAATGCGCATGGGCTGGCAGGTGCGGGCATCTACCGTCATGGTGGCACTAATGAAATCATCGCCCAGCTCGACAAGCTCGATTCCCAAATGAGTCATCAACGTGTCGTGGGAATGATTTTGCAATTGCTCCAACGTGACATCGCGCCACCAGATACGGCCGGTTGTTTCGGTCATGAATAACTCCTGACTCAATAATCGGTAACTAGCAGCCTGCCTGACTTAGGTGATCGTAGCGAGGCGAGTGGATAATTGAGAACAGTTTTTCGATAATTTAAGGCGAATAGCCGTAGCTATTTAACGAAAATTATCGAAAAAATGGACCAATTAGACACCGCCGCAGTAGATCATTCCTAAGTCAGGCAGGCTGCTAGCCCATGCTACCCAGCGTGGATAGCGAGGGAATCCGCTTATGCAGCAGCACATTGCGCGCTGCCCATTCGTCGGCCGGCGTGAAGCTTGTGTGCAACTGCGACTGGCCGCCGACGTGACTGGCCACCAACTCGCCATCGCGCAACAACAGGCGATTACCAGCCAGCGCTGGAATGCGCGGGCCAGGAATCAATACACCGCTTAAATTCAATGGATCAGCGGCTGATAGCGAAATCAATTGGCCATCAAGTGCCTGCTTGCGCATTGCGCGCAAACTACTCACGGCTTCGGGCAGTGCGTATTGCTCACCAGTGACACCGCCCACAAAGCGGCCGCCCCGAATCAGACCCTGCGCTTCGAGCTGACGGAATACTCGCAGCAACTCAAACCAGGATGGCAACTGTGCGCTCTCATGCACCAGCAGCTTGCGGAATACCACACCGTAACGACGCAACAGGATGAAGGCGAGTTGAGTCACGCGATCGTCGGCCACTGCATCGGTTACACGGCGCACCAGACTCCAACGACCCGCATCCTCCAGACCGAATTGCGCGATACGCAGGCCGCGCGCCGCCATCTTGCGCTTGCGATCCATGGGTAACACCAACGCGCGCAAGCCACTGAAGCTGTCGGCGCTCAGCAGCCCTGCTGAGACCAGCTCACTCAATCCTTCTTCAGCTTGCGCTTGCAGCAGACCACTGCCGTGCTGAATATCGGCAAAGAAAGATGCGCCGTATTGCTGCAAGTATTCGCGCATACGCTGTGCGGGATGCGACAGGCGCAACTCCTCCTCCGCTGTACTCGAAGCGCTTTGCCACAGGCGCAGATTTTTGCGCGTCAACAACACAATGGGCGTGGCTCGCACTGGCGACGCGCCGCTGCTGGAAGCTTGCAGGCGCAACCACAATGCGCGTCCCGACAGACACACACTATCCAACCAATTGGGGTCGTAGTCATGCAATCGCGCCGGCAGGATCTCGCTTTCCCACGCTGCGGCGGGTACTTCAATGCCTTCCAACTGTTCAATCATGCCGGTCAGGGCCTCGACACCCTGCGGACGCGGTTCGCGCACCACGCCCTGCCATTGCAACAGGAAGCGCATGAAATCGGCCGTGGACGCCGGTTCGATTTCCGCACGTAGACTTTGCACGGTGTAACGATGAATGCGCGCCAGCAGACGACGTTCGCACCATTCCAGTTGCGACACATCGGCGGTGAATTGACCGCGCATAGCAAAGCCCTGTGTTTCCAACTTGAGCA
>JANMSB010000073.1:0-7744 GCA_031388915.1 Pseudomonadota bacterium
CGGCATCGGTACGCCCAAATCAACCGCTGCCTGCAGTGTCCAGCGGCCTTCGCCAGAATCCGAGACGCGCCCGGCATAGCTCTGCAATTGCGGGTCTGCTTGTAACGCTTGCGCGGATAGATCGAGCAACCAGGAACGCACCACGCTGCCATGACGCCACACTTCAGCGATGGCGGCGACATCCAGATTGAATTGATAGTGTTCTGGCGTTGCCAAGGGCGCCGTCTCCGCATCGGCGGTTTGTTCAGCCGAGCCGCGCCCGGCTTGAGCGAGCAAGTTGAAGCCTTCGGCATAAGCGGCCATCAAGCCGTATTCAATGCCGTTGTGAACCATCTTGACGAAGTGACCAGCGCCCACCGGGCCGCAATGCAAGTAGCCTTGCTGCGCAGTTGACGTGGTGGCCATAGCAGCGCCCGGTGCCTTATTCATTGCTGTCGCTGAGGGCGACAAGGCTTCAAAAATAGGCGTGAGGCGCTTTACCACTTCGGGCGCGCCACCAATCATCAAGCAGTAGCCGGCCTCCAAGCCCCACACACCGCCGCTGGTGCCTACATCCACAAACTCGATCCGCTTGGCGCGCAGGCGCTGCGCATGGCGCAGGGCATCGCGATAATCGGAGTTGCCGCCATCGATGATGACATCACCGGGTTGCAGCAACGGCTCCAGTTCGTTAATCAGTGAAGCCACCACCCCGGCCGGCACCATCAACCAAATCGTTCGCGGCGCATTCAGCGTGGCGACCAGAGTGGCCAACGAGTCGGCGGCTGTTGCGCCTGCCGCTGCCAGATCGGGGGCTGCCTGTGCCTGTGCATCAAACACCACGCATTCCTGCTGATGACGCAGCAAACGGCGAACCATGTTCGCGCCCATGCGCCCCAAGCCCACCATACCAATCTGCATATGCCGTACTCCAATCAATGAGTTAAACCGCTTGACGCTGCTAGACAGAACCCCCCACCGCCGGTAGCTTAGCGAGATACCCATACGCAGTCGCATCGAACCAGTGCACGCCACGTCGGTCTACTGACCCACCCAACCAGCCCCTGCGGGCCGCAACACGAGTATTTCAGCAATCCATGGCCATCGCACTCCCCACCTGCCGACTGTCGTTGATGCCCGCTTTGTTGGGCCTATCACTGATTCTTACTGCGTGCAGCTCGACGCCGAAGCCTCCCGAATGCGATGAAAATCAAGGCGCCTACCTGAAAGCACAGGACCACCCACCCCTAACGGCGCCCGCTGGGTTGGAAGCGCCCGATCGCCGCAATGCACTGACGATTCCCCCCGGCACCGGCAAGAGCATCGACACCAAAGTTTGCTTGCAACAGGCACCTTCTTATTTCGGCACCGCTGGGCGCATTGCCGCCTCGCCGGAAGAAATGGTGGCTGACTGGGCGCAGGCCTGGGCAGACCGCAACAGCACGGCCGTCATGGCCATGTACTCCGACTCATTCGCTACCGATGCGCCGGCCGGTAGTACTGCGTGGCTGGCGCAGCGTCATGCGGAGGTGGACAACGGTCCACTGCCGAATGGCCGCGTTACCAACCTGCAAGTCGCGCAACAAGGTAGTGATCAACGTGTGGCGAGTTTCACGCAGCAATTCGGCGCCAACGCCATACGCAAAGAATTGGTCCTGGTCCGCGATGCAGGTGTGTGGAAAATCGCTGTAGAACGTGTCGTTACCGCCGAGTCATTGCCCAGTAAGAAGTAAGGAACTTAGGATTGCCATGAGCGACTTGCCGGTCAGTGCGATTACCTCTTCTGCGCGTTTGTACAGCGGCCATGTGCGCGAGGCGATTGTTGATCGTCTGCAACGACGGCTAGGCCGCGATCCCGCCACTGCCACGCGCCGCGACGTTTACGACGCCGTGGTGCTGGCCGTGCGCGAAGAACTCACCGACCAATGGTTATCGACCTGGCGGCGCGCCAATGCCGCGCGCGTCAAACGGGTGTGTTACCTGTCGATGGAGTTTCTGCTGGGACGCAGTCTGATTAATGCGCTGTCCGCCCTGCCATCGATGGTGTTGCCCGAATTGCGCGACGCTTTGCGCGACCTGGGCCACGATCTGGACGTCATTGCCGAAGAAGAAGAAGACCCCGGCTTAGGAAATGGCGGCTTGGGACGACTGGCCGCCTGTTTTCTCGATTCCTTGGCGACACTGGGCTATGCCGCCACTGGCTACGGCATTCGTTACGACTACGGCATCTTTCAACAGAAAATTGCCGCCGACGGCTCGCAACGCGAACTGGCCAGCTCCTGGTTGCAGTATGAAAACTTCTGGGAAAGCGGCCGTGGCGGCGTGCGCTACAGGGTGCACTTCGGCGGCCGTTGCCAATCGGAGCGCGATGCGCTGGGCCGGATATCCCATCATTGGGTGGACACCCAGGACGTGTGGGCAGTCGGCTATGACATCCTGATTCCCGGCAATCAAACTCCGTCCGTGAATCATCTGCGCCTATGGTCGGGACGCGGCGTCACGCCTTTTAAAGTTGAACACTTCAATGCCGGCAATTACGCCGCAGCCGTCGCCGAACAGGTTGAAGCCAAAAACCTGTCGCGTGTGCTGTATCCGGACGACACCACACCGCAAGGCAAGGAGCTGCGTTTCAAGCAGCAATACTTTTTTGTAAGCGCATCGCTACAGGACTTGCTGGCGCAACATCTGGCCAACCGTCGGCCATTGCAGGAGCTGTCGGATGCGGTGGCCATTCAGCTCAACGACACACATCCCGCATTGACCATTCTCGAGTTGATGCACCTGCTGGTGGATCATCACAAACTGAATTGGCCGGCGGCCTGGACCATCACGCAACGCACCTGCGCCTATACCAACCACACCTTGCTGCCCGAAGCGCTGGAAACCTGGTCGATATCGTTGTTTGAGCGCTTGTTGCCCCGGCATTTGCAGATTCTGTATCAGATCAATCGAGATTTTCTCGAGCAAGTCAGCCAGCGCTATCCGCAAGACATGGATCGCCGTCGTCGGATGTCGCTGATTGAAGAGAACGGCGACAAACGCGTGCGCATGGCCTACCTATCGGTGGTCGGCAGCCACAAGGTTAACGGTGTCGCCAAGTTGCACTCGCAACTGATGTGCGAAACCATCTTCAAGGATTTCGCCGAGCTGTGGCCCGACCGTTTCACTAACGTCACCAACGGCATCACCGTCCGTCGCTGGCTAAAGCAAGCCAATCCCGGCCTGTCGCAATTGATTACCGAACACCTCGGCAGCGCCTGGGAAAATGACCTGGAAGAACTCGAGCGCCTGAAATGGGCAGTCGACGATGCGGGCTTTCGGCAGCGCTTTCGCGACATCAAGCTGGCCAACAAGCAGCGGCTCGCCGGCACCATCTTTAATTTGATTGGTGTGCAGATCGACGTTACGTCGATGTTCGATGTGCAGGTCAAACGCATTCACGAATACAAACGCCAATTGTTGACGCTGCTGCACGTCATCAGCCGTTATCAACGTATTCTCGACAAACCAGAGCAGCCGGTAGTACCACGCACCGTCATCATTGCCGGCAAGGCTGCACCGGGCTATGTGATGGCCAAGTCGATCATCAAGCTGATCAACAATGTCGCACATACCATCAACAACGATGCGCGCGTCGGCAACAAGCTGAAGCTCTGCTTTCTGCCCGACTACGACGTATCGTTGGCGCAGGAAATCATGCCTGCCGCGGATCTGTCCGAACAGATTTCCACGGCGGGCATGGAAGCGTCGGGCACCGGCAATATGAAACTGTCCTTGAACGGCGCGCTGACCATCGGCACGCTGGATGGTGCGAACATTGAAATTAAAGACGCCGTCGGTGAAGAAAATATTTTCATCTTCGGCATGACCGCCGCAGAGGCCGCAGCGCGACGCGTTAAGGGTTATTCGCCCATGGCCGTGGTGCATGGGAATCCCGAACTCAAAGACATCCTCGACAGACTGGAAGCCGGCGACTACACCCCCGGTGCACTGGCCGATGGTAAATCGGTGGTGGACCGCCTGCTAAGCGATGGCGAACACTTCCTAGTGTTGGCGGATTTCGAGTCATACATGGCTGCTCAGGCGCGCGTTGATGCCTTGTATGTCGATCAAGATGCCTGGAGCCGCAAGGCCCTGATCAACACCTTGAACATGGGTATGTTTTCCAGCGACCGCAGCATCCGCGACTACGCTGAACGTATCTGGAACATCAAGCCGGTGTTGTAACCGGCCGGGTGTCTTTGTAGGGGCGGTTCGCGAGCCGCCCTGCTTCGTTTCGATGACCCAAAAGGGCGGTTCACGAACCGCCCCTACAAACAGAATCCATCCCTATTTCTCCACCACTGTTTTCAAGTTGGCCAAGCCCTCTTCAAACTGACCACCCACCATGCGATCCATATCGATGAATACGCTCATCACCTTGGAAAAAATGGTATTGCGTCCGTCCATGGCCCAGGTGACGTCGGTGGCATCGCCCTTGGCTTGCAAGGTGAACGTCACGTCGTTATGCGCAATAAACGGCTTGAACATGTCGAGTTTGATCATCACCTGATTCGGCGGCGTGATGTCCGTAATGGTCACTCGCCCTGCGCCGGCGTTGCTATTGCCCTGCCACTCGTACACCGCGCCGATACCTGCAGGCGCACCGCTGTAACGGGTTTTCATCGCCGGATCGAGCTTGAGATACGGCGACCACGCTTCCCAGGCGTGCAGATCGCCGATGTGCGGAAATATTTTGTCGGGTGTGGCGTTGATGCTGGCGGTGCGCTGGATATGAAAAGTATCCGGCCTGGTGGCCGCAAGGATCACCACAGCGGCGATAACGACCGCTATCACAATGCCAATGATCTTTAACATGCTGCCTCCTCAGTTTTAACCTGCTGCAGTTGCCTGCACCCAGCTTACAGCGCACGACCATCGAAGTGCTGCACGGGCACCTTCTCGAGATCCACTCCTTCCAGACAACGAATATTGATCGCCGCCATTCGATTGCCTGTGGGATCTACACCTTCACCGTAAGGATGTATCCCACAGCTTGGGCAGAAGTGATGCTTGACGACATGCTTGTTGAAGGTATACGTCGCAAGCGCCGACTCATCCGTACGCAAACGTAGTTGGTCGCGCGGGACAAACCACATGAGCACACCTTTCTTGGAGCAGATGGAACAATTGCAGGCCATGGCGCCGGTCAGCTCACCTTCCACTTCAAACGCCACTTTGCCGCAATGACAACTACCTTGGTAAATCATGACTCTGCACTCCAGTGAACACGTCGATAAACAATTGTAGGAGCGGGCCATTCCCGCGAATCAAAATCGCGGGCATGGCACGCTCCTACACGAGACACCACACTAGGCCTGTTCCAACACAGTGATGTCGAGCTTAATCATTTTCATCATCGCCTGCGTGACCCGCAGCGCACGCGCAGCATCGGGGCCGGTTAACAAGTCTGGCAGAATCGTCGGCACCACTTGCCAGGATACGCCGAACTTGTCGGTGAGCCAGCCGCATTGCTGAAGGGCACCACCGGCAGAGAGTTTGTCCCAGTAGTAATCCACTTCATCCTGAGTGGCGCAATTAACGACAAACGAAATAGCCGGCGTGATTTTGTAGTACGGCCCACCATTGATAGCGGCGAACTCCTGACCATTCAATTCGAAACTTGCCGTCATCACCAAACCCCTTGGGCCCGGACCAGCTTCGCTATAACGCGCCACTTTCAATGGCCGCGAGTTTTTGAATATAGACAAATAAAAATTCATCGCCTGTTCGGCTTGATTGTCGAACCATAGGAACGGCGTGATCTTTTGGGTAACGTTACTCATGTACATATCTCACGGTGATTACCTCGTTTACTGTAGCGCCCCCTGCCGCGCAGGAGGCACAAATGGCGCGAGCGCATGGAGGCGCTGGAGCTGCCCCCGCTATGCGGAGGAGGGGATCGGAGTGCAGAGCGCCTCTTGCTCCCTCCCCTGCCCAGCGGGGGAGGGCCGGGGTGGGGGCGAACAATTACATCGAATGCAAACCAATCATGTTGCCTTCAGTATCGTTGACCAACGAAATAAATCCGTACTGGCCAATGGACATCTTGGGCTTGCAGACAGTGCCGCCAAACTGCGTGACACGCTGTTCCTCAACGGCGCAATCCTTACAGGCAAAATAGATAATCGTGCCGGCGCCAGGAGATGGACCGCCTTCCATCTTCACTAACGCACCTGGGGCGCCATAGCTGTTCGCATCGCCCTCGAATTGCCACATCTCAAGGCCGGGCACTGGTGTGTCTAATTTTTTCAGCTTGCGCTGGAACACCGATTCGTAAAACTGCTTGGCGCGTTTCATGTCTTGAACGTAGATTTCAAACCATACGATGGAATTGGCGCTCATGGAAAACCCCCCTGAAAAAGCGAAAATCGTAGCTGGTGTGCCCAGCCTGAGAACATGTCTGGCCGACTAAGACACTTCGACTTTGCTCAGTGACCGGAATGAGCGGTTCCGGTCACTGAGCAAAGTCGAAGTGTCCTTGATCTTTTCAGACGTATTTAAAACCAGGTACCAACTAAAGAACGAACCACACCCCGGCAATCCGACACACCTACAAACTATTTTTTTTTGTCACTACCGAATCATGGTTGTCGCGCGCGAGGCGATCCAAGTGCATCCGAATGTGCGTCGCTTCGGCCGTTGTATTGGCCAGCGCAATGGCGCGATCAAATGCAATTCGAGCAGCCTCGGTTTGACCTAGTTGCAAATGCAATTGGCCTTTCACTCCGAAGAAATAAAAGTAACCTGCCAACGCCTCGGCCAGCGGTTCAATCATCGCCAACGCGGCTGCTGCACCGCGTGCTTTGGATACGGCCACTGCGCGATTAAGCGTCACCACTGGCGAGGGCTGCAAGGTTTCCAGCACGCCGTATAACAGATCAATCTCATTCCAATCCGTGTCTTCAGCTTTTGCCGCGCGTGCATGCAGCGCAGCAATGGCCGCCTGTACCTGATACGGACCGGGCCGTCGATGGCGCAGCGCCTTGTCGATCATGGCAAGACCTTCACCAATCAGCTCTGACTTCCACAGACTGCGGTCCTGGTCTTCCAACAGCACGATGTTGCCTTCGCCATCCAGCCGCGCCGCCGCGCGTGAATGCTGCAACAACATCAGCGCCATGAGCCCCATGATTTCCGGTTCGCTGGGAAACAGATGCAACAACAGGCGGGTGAGCCGAATCGCTTCCTCGCACAGTGGCATGCGCACCTGTACTTCACCGACATTCGATGAGTAGCCCTCATTGAAGAGCAGATAGATCATGGCGGCTACTACGCCGAGTCGTTCACTGCGCTCCACTGCACCGGGCGCTTCAAAGGCAATGCCCGCTGCGGCGACTTGCCGCTTAGCGCGCGTAATGCGTTGCTCCATGGCGCTTTCGCTGACCAGAAACGCGTGCGCAACTTCCTTTACGGATAATCCCGACACGATGCGCAGCGCCAGCGCAATCTGTTGCGTGGCAGGCAGTTCAGGGTGACAACAAGTAAACAACAACCGCAGGATGTCATCACGATACTGCGAGTTATCGAGCCGCTCGGCCAGATCCGCTTCGGTATCGTCGAGATTTGAAATCACATCCTCATCAGGCAGTGATGTGTTGCGCCGATCATGGCGCGATTGATCCACCGCAAAGTTGCGCCCCACCATGATCAACCATGCAGCCGGATCACGCGGCGGGCCTTGCAAAGGCCATTTCTGCAACGCGCGCAGACTGGCCTCCTGAAA
>JANMSB010000091.1:0-6231 GCA_031388915.1 Pseudomonadota bacterium
AGATGTTGCCGCCAGTAGGCGAACGGTTTGCTGGCAAACGCCGGCACCATCAGATCGCTGGCCGCTTTTGAATTCGCGATCAACGTGAGAACGTCGGCGAAACGCGGGTCATCGCCTGCTTCCGGGATGCCGAGATGCGCGAAGGTGTCGCGGATCAATCCGGTCGGACTGGGCATACACAGATTGATCCAACCGCCGTCAGAGGTTCGGAAATTGCCCATGAACGGATTCTTGGCGGAGCCGCCTGAGCTCGGCATGGGTGAGCGGGTAATCACGCCTTTTTCCATGCCCTGTGTGATATTCGCACCGGCGGCCCACCACGCCGAGCTGAGCAAGGAGACATCGACTTCGATCACCTCGCCGGTGCGTTCACGGTGCAACAAGGCGGCTGAGATACCGCCGGCGATATTCATGCCGCCGATAGAGTCGCCGAAAGCGGGGCTGCCCATCGCGATTACGCCGTCAATCTCCGCCGGCGTGACGGAATGGCCGACGCCGCTGCGCGTCCAGAATGCCGTGCCATCAAAGCCACCGACATTGCGCTCAGGGCCTTTATCGCCAAAGGCGCTGCCGCGTGCATAGATGATGTTTGGATTCGCGGCGCGGATATGCTCCACGTCGAATTTGTTCTTCTGGCGCACCGAGGGCAGATAGTTGGTAAGAAATACGTCGGCGGTCTTGGCGATTTCATACAGCAGCTTTTGGCCTTCTTCGGTCGACACATCGATACCGACGCTGCGTTTGCCGCGGTTGGGATGCTCGATCAAAGGATGTCGATTCGGGTCCACCATCACCCCGCCCATGTTGATGAAGCCACGCTGGGTATCGCCGCGCAGGGGATGCTCCACCTTGATCACATCCGCACCCCAGTCGGCCAGAATGGCGCCTGCCGCCGGCACGAACGTGAACTGCGCGACTTCAAGAACTCGGATGCCCTTCATCACCTGAACCATATTGACCTCTCACTGTTGATAGTTCGCGCGGCAAAAGTCTCGTGACCACTAGAAACCAATTTGCGCATCGGGTTGGCGAGTTTACACGCTGCAAACGGAATCGGCGCAGGCGTCGGCAAGCCGGCTGTGCTTGTCCAGACGGTGATGCGTGATGTATGATGCACAGCATCAGGTAGTCGGAGGAAGCACACCATGCGGACCACACTCGCTATCGATGACGACATTCTCGCCGCCGCAAAACATCTTGCCGAGCGCGAGCAGAAGACTGTTGGCGAAGTTATCTCTGCCCTGGCTCGGCAAGGCCTCACACGCGCTACGCGCGGAACCAAAACCGAGCGCAATGGTGTTCCGCTCTTGTCCAACCGTCGTGGCGCGACCCCGGTCACCATGGAGCTGGTGAACCAACTTCGCGACGAGTTGCCGTGACAACGTTCTTGCTGGACGTGAATGTCCTGATAGCGCTCGTTGATCCGGCGCACCTGCAGCACGACCAAGCTCACAAATGGTTCGCCAGGGTTGGTCACAAGGGTTTCGCCACCTGCCCACTTACCGAGAATGGACTCGTCAGGATCATCGGCCACCCCAAGTACCCTAACTCCCCGGGTCCCCCCAGCGCGGTTGTCCAATCGCTCATGGCTATCCGTGGCCTGTCGGGACATAAGTTCTGGCCAGACAAGATCAGTATCGCCGACGATGCGTTTTTTGCTTCAGCACTGCTGTCCAGTCATTCCCGTGTTACCGACAGCTACTTGCTTGCGCTGGCGCACGCGAACGGCGGCCGCCTCGCGACGATGGATCAGAAGTTGACAACAGAAGCCGTGCCTAACGCGCACAAGTCGCTTGAGCTCATCTAAGCGGAATCTCGTTCTGCAGTAGGAGCGCAATCCATTGCGCCCGTCTGTAAACGGCCCAAGTTAAGTGCGTTTGCAGCCAGTGAATCCAACCCGCTCATGGCATTTGCGGCGGATGCGTGGCTTGTATGTAGTCCAGTGCCGCTTGCACTTCGCGACTGATGACGGCGTGCTTGCCGTAGGTTTTGTCGATGCTGGCTTGGCTGGATTGCAGCAAGGCGCGCGCCTGCGCGAATTCATTCAGCTTAAGCAATGTAATGCCCATCGCAGCGCGGGCGGTGTCGGTAACTGGGTTGTCGGCGCCCAGTGTGGCGCTGGCAATGTCGATGGCGTCTTGCAACAACGGCACGGCTTGTTGCGGTTTGCCGAGTTGCGTCAAGCTGCGTCCCAGGCCGATCTTTGCGCCGGCGATCAGTACATCGTTGGGTTGTAGGCTATGTGCATAAATGTTCAACGCCGCGTTGAACTCGGTTTCGGCGCGATTGAAATCGCCGCGGTCATAACTCAGCAGACCCAAGTTGACGCGGTCATAACCCACATAGCTGTGTTGTTCGCCATACAGCGTGCGGTTGGCTTGCAGCGCTTCGACCAGAATGGCTTCGGCCTGCGCATAGTCGCCTTTGCGGCGTAGAAAGTTGCCGTAGTTTTCCAGCGCATCAATGGTTTGTGGGTGCTTGCTGCCCAGTACATGGCGCTTGCTATCCACGGCCTGCCGAAAGATCGGCGCGGCTTCGTCGTACTTGCCTTGTCCTTCCAACGCGTCGGCCAGGCGACTCTGAAGTTCTGCGACGCGCGGATGGTCCGCGCCCAGCGCTGCGACTTCAACGCCCAATGCGGCGCGATATAGCGGCTCTGCTTCAGCTTCGCGATACTGATCGGCCAGCGTTTTGCCCAGATCGCTGAGCACGGCCGCCTTATCCAAACTAGTGGACATACCATGGCTATCGTAAAGCGCCAGCGCGGCGCGCATGGTTTGTTCGGCTGGTGCGAACTGTCCGCGCTCCAACGCCAATCGACCCAGTTGTCGCAGTGCCGGCGCTTGCTCCACTGCGTTGGCGCCATGCAGTTGTTGCTGTAAGGCAAGCGCGCGTTTGAGCTGCGTCTCGGCCTGCGCCAACTTGCCCTGCGCTAAATACACTTCGCTCAACGCCAACAATGCTTGTGCCACATCATTATGTTGGTCACCATAAAGTTGTTGCCGGGTGTGCAAGGCTTTCTCAAGTGAGTCGGCGGCTTCTTTGTACAACCCCAAGCTGCCGTACACCTTGCCGATGGTGCTCATCAACATCGCGCGTGTTGCCGGTTGCGATTGCAGATTGGTATCGATGCGGCGTGCGCCCACATCCAATAGTTCGCGCGCTTTTAACTCGTTGCCGCGACTCTGCGAGGGATCGGATAACTCAAACAGTTCCACCAAGAACGACGACACCTGTTCGGCGCGGCCGCGTTCGGCAGCCGCCATATCGCGTTCGCGGGCGAGATTTTGCGACTGCAAGTAAGTCACCACACTGAAGCCAGCCAACAATATAACAATGGTCGTTGCTGCACCTACCGCCAGCGTATGACGGCGCACAAACTTGTTGCTGCGATAAAGCAAGCTATCCGGACTTGCGAGCACCGGTTGGCCGTGCAACCAGTGCTGAATATCTTCGGCAAACTGCGCGGCGGAAGCGTAGCGACGCGCAGGTTCCTTGCGCATGGCCATCATCACGATGTTGTCGAGATCGCCACACAGTCGTTGCGCCAGCTTGGTGCCGCTGGTGTGGCGCGAATAGGCCAGGTCGTGCATCAAGCCCGGCGTTGCCTGGGCACAATGTTTCACCATCGCGCTGGGTAGCGGTGGGGTGGTATGGCACACCGCGCGTTCGACATCGGCCAGCCGACAATTGTGCGGCAGCACGAACGGCCGCTTGCCGCACAGCAATTCGTACAGCAATACCCCCAGCACATAAATGTCGCTGGACGTGGTGATCGCCTCGCCGCGCACTTGCTCTGGGCTGGCGTGTGCCGGCGTCATGACGCGCATCTGATGATGCGTCATGGTGACGGTGCGCCGGTTCAGTTGCGTATCCAGCAACTTGGCGATGCCGAAGTCGAGCAGCTTGGGCTCGCCCTCGGCAGTGACCAAGATATTGTTAGGCTTGAGGTCGCGATGCACCACCAAGCTTTGATGTGCGCATTGCACGGCGGCGCATACTTTGCAAAACAGTTGCAGGCGTTGCTCGATGGAGAGCTGTTGTCGGTCGCAATAGGCGTCGATGGGAATGCCTTCGATATATTCCATCACCAAGTAAGGCGTGCCATCCGGTGCAGTGCCGCCGTCCAGCAGCGTGGCGATATTGGGGTGCTGTAACGACGCTAAAATTTGTCGCTCGGTGCGTAGACGCGAACGCACGTCGTCGGACAGCACGCTGCCGCGCACCAGCTTGATGGCCACTTGCTGTTCGAATTCGCGATCGATGCGTTCGGCGAGATACACCTCGCCCATGCCGCCGGAGCCCACCAAGCTGCGCAATTGATACGCCCCGAGGCGCGCGCCGATTAACGAGGCAGGTGTCCAGTCGGCCCCGGCTTCGTCGTGCCGCCACAGATTGGCGGCGCTATCGCTTTGTTGTAACAACGCCATGACTTGCGACACCAGCGCCGCATCGCCACCGCACAGTTTTTCGACGAACGACTGTCGTTCGCGCGGGCCGAGAGCACGCGCGCGCTGTGCAATATTGTTGGGAGAAGGGTTCGAGTCTGAGTCCATGGCGGCTCGCCTGTTGCCCGGCGCTAAAGTGGGTGGATCATGCACGAGACCGTAGCGGCGGCAAAGCGGCAGCGGCTTTGGCTGGTATCAGTGGATTCAAATCCGCCCCCACCCTAACCCTCCCCCGCGCGAAGACGCGCAAGGGAGGGAACAAGCGAAAGCGTTTTCTGATTCCCTCCCCCGCAAGCGGGGGAGGGTTAGGGTGGGGGCACAATGCTGGGGACAAATGAGCTGACCAGATCCTATTCGACAGCCTCCACCCGCTCACCTTGCGGCGGCAAAAACTGCTGGCAGCAGGCGGTCAACCACGCATGGAAGCGCTGCACTTTGGGTAGATCGAAATGTTCGGGGGGCGCTACAAAGTAATATGCCGCACGCTGCCGCACACTTTGCTGGCCGATGCGCACCAAGCGTCCAGCCTCCAGATCATCGGCCACCAACGACCAGCGTGCCAGCACCAAGCCTTCGCCGCGTTCGGCTTTGTTGAGCGCCGCCACTGAATCTTCCAGTACCGGGCCACGCTCCAGACGAGTGGTGTCTCCACCCAAGCTGCGCAACCAATCCGACCACGGTTCGTGTTGGCTGTGTAGCAGGGAATACTTACTTAAGTCGCCGACCGTATTCACCGGTCCCAACTTGGCCGCCAGCGCTGGACTGGCCACCGGGAACACCCAGTCGTCCATCACATGCTCGGCGCGCAGATTGGGCCATGGCCCCAGGCCGTAACGAACCGCCGCGTGGAAATCAGTGGTCATGAAGTCCACCAGATCGCGCGTGGCATTGAAGCGCAGATCGATCTCCGGATGCTTCTGATAAAAGTCGTTGAGCCGGGGCAGCAGCCACTTCTGCAAGAACGAACCCAGCATGCTGATATTGAGTTGGCCGCTGGTGCGGTGCTTGCGCAATTGGTCGATGGCGCGCGCCAATTCGTCGAAGCCACGCTGCACGCCCGGCAGTAGCTGCGCACCCAGTGGTGTCAAGCGCACCGAGCGGCTGTGGCGATAGAACAGCGGCGTCTCCAACGAGTCTTCCAACGTTTTGATCTGCGAGCTAACGGCGGCCGGGGTGACGTCCAAGGCATTGGCTGCCTCGGTGAAGCTCAGCCGTTCCGCCACCGCGGCAAACACCCGCAGGGCATTCAGAGGCAGTTTTACCGCGTCGCTCATTGTTTATTTTTCCTAATCCTGAAGTTGGCTGGCTCGGCCGTCTAGCCAAGAATAATCTGGTCCTCTGTGGCACAGCAAGCAGCTTGTTGTTAGTAAACATGAATGTTATCGACACGACCAATGGCGTTGTATGGTTTGCGGGTTGAATTGTAGGGGCGGCTCGAGAGCCGCCCTCTTTGCAGGGATGGTTCATGCGTGACCCTCTCGAACAAGTAAGAAGGCCGTTCGCGAACGGCCCCTACGTTGATCGCTCCGCGACCATCACGCATGCTCCAAGACCACAAAAACTTTGGAGTGTGTGCCGTGACCAACCAGCAACAGCCGAGCATTCGTCCGGCCAGCGCCAACGATGTGCCGCTGATCCTGCAATTGATTCGTGAGCTGGCCGAGTTCGAGCATCTCAGTCACGAAGTCATCGCCACGGAGCAGAACCTCCGCGAGCATCTGTTTGGCGCGCGACCCTATGCCGAGGTGTTGATCGCCAGCCTGGCCGAACAGCCCGTCGGCTT
>JANMSB010000140.1:0-21706 GCA_031388915.1 Pseudomonadota bacterium
AAGAAAAAAGCTGCGCAGAAAGTCCGCGACACCGCGGTTGAACTACTCGATCTGTATGCACGACGCGCGGCACGCCAAGGTACTTCGCTGCAAGCTACCGAAGCCGAATTACGCGCCTTCGCCGATGCCTTCCGCTTTGAAGAAACGCCGGATCAAGCACAGGCCATTGCCGCAGTGGTCAATGACATGGCCAGCGGCAAACCCATGGATCGCGTGGTGTGCGGCGATGTGGGCTTTGGCAAAACCGAGGTGGCGTTGCGCGCCGCGTTTGTCGCCGTGCAGGCCGGTAAGCAAGTCGTTGTACTGGTGCCTACCACCCTACTCGCGCAGCAGCACTACCAAACCTTTGCCGACCGCTTTGCCGATTGGCCGGTGAAAGTCGAAACCATGTCGCGCTTCCGCACCACGGCACAGGTAAACGAAGCACTGAAGGGACTGGAAGCCGGTAGTGTGGACATCGTGGTGGGTACACATCGTCTGCTACAGAGCTCGGTGCACTTTAAAAATCTGGGCCTGATCATCATCGACGAAGAACATCGCTTTGGCGTGAAGGACAAAGAAAAGCTCAAGCATCTACGCGCCGAAGTCGATGTGCTCACGCTCACCGCCACACCGATACCACGCACCCTCAACATGGCCATGGGTGGCTTGCGCGATTTGTCGTTGATCACCACACCACCTACTAGTCGTTTGGCGATCAAGACTTTTGTTACTCCGTTTGATGGCGCAGCGGTGCGTGAAGCCTGCTTGCGTGAGATTCGACGCGGCGGACAAATCTATTACGTACACAACAGTGTCGAGACCATCGACAAGACTGCACGCATGCTCAACGAATTGGTGCCCGAAGCCAATATCGCCATCGGTCACGGCCAGATGCGCGAACGCGAACTAGAACAGGTGATGCTGGATTTCAGTCATCAGCGTTGCAATCTGTTTGTATGCACCACCATTGTCGAGAGCGGTATCGACGTGCCCACCGCCAACACCATCATCATTGATCGCGCCGATAAATTTGGGTTAGCGCAGTTGCATCAAATGCGCGGTCGTGTAGGTCGCTCACATCACCAAGCCTATGCTTACCTGTTAGCGCCACCCAAAGCCAACATGACGCCGGACGCCATCAAGCGTCTGGAAGCTATCGAGTCGCTGGAAGACTTGGGCGCCGGTTTCACGCTGGCCACGCATGATCTGGAAATTCGGGGCGCGGGCGAACTGCTGGGCGAAGGCCAGAGTGGTCAAATTCAAGAGATTGGGTTTGCGCTATACATGGAAATGCTGGAACGTGCGGTCGAAGCCTTGAAGCAGGGCAAGATTCCGCAACTGGATGAACCGCTGTATCGCGGACCAGAAGTCGATTTGCATGTGGCAGCGTTGCTGCCAGAAGACTATATGCCCGATGTACACATGCGTCTGGTGCTGTACAAACGCATCGCTGCCGCGGAGTCCATTGATGCGCTACGCGAACTGCAAGTGGAAATGATTGACCGCTTTGGCATGCTCACCGAGCCCAGCAAGAATTTGTTCCGCATTGCCGAACTGAAGCTACGTGCCAAAGCTATTGGCATCCGCAAACTCGACCTGCATGCCAATGGCGGCCATGCCGTATTCGACAAGGAAGCCAACATCGACCCCACTAATCTCATCCTGTTCATCCAACGCAACAGTCGCACGCATAAATTTGATGGGCCGCAGAAGGTGCGCTTCACACTGCCGCTGGAGCAGACCGAAGCCCGTTTTAAGGCGGCTGAGGATTTACTGGATGGCATTACGCTCGCTCCCGCCGCCATTGCGGCAGTGGCCATCGCCAAGCGTCGCCAGAAATGAGCCACTTGAAATGAGCAAGTATCTAGTTGCTGCCCTGTACAAATTCGTGTCGCTGCCCGACTACCGCGCGCTGCGTGATCCCTTACAAAAGTGCTGTGATGACCACGGCGTAAAAGGCACGTTTCTACTGGCCAAGGAAGGCATCAACGGCACCATTGCCGGCGCTCATGCCGGCGTTCACGCGGTACTGGCATTTTTGCGCAGCGATACCCGCATGGCCAACCTGGAACACAAGGAATCCTTTGCCCAGACCATGCCCTTCTATCGCATGAAGGTGAAACTAAAAAAGGAAATCGTCACCCTGGGCGTGCCGGACATCGACCCGAATCATATTGTCGGCACTTACGTGAAGCCGGAAGACTGGAACCAGTTGATCAGCGATCCGGATGTGGTGGTGATCGATACACGTAACGACTATGAAGTAGCGATTGGCACGTTCAAAGGTGCAGTGGACCCGAATATCAAATCCTTCAGCGATCTACCTGAGTGGGTACGCCAACAAAAGAGCCTGGAGAACAAACCCAAGGTGGCGATGTTCTGCACCGGCGGGATTCGCTGCGAAAAATCCACGGCCTACCTGAAGGCTGAGGGCTTTAACGAGGTGTATCACCTGCAAGGCGGCATTCTGAAATATCTGGAACTAGTGCCAGAAGAAAACAGCCTGTGGCAAGGCGACTGCTTCGTATTCGATGAACGCGTGGCGGTGGGTCATGGTCTGCGCCTGGGCGAGTACGAATTGTGCCGTTCCTGTCGCACTCCATTAGGAGCAAAAGACAAGGAATCGCCGCTGTATGAACTGGGCGTGAGCTGTGCCCACTGCCATGCTAAAACGAGTGAAGACAAGAAGCAGGGATTGCGTGAACGCCAACGGCAGGTGGAGATGGCGGCGTCGCGCAATCAACTGCACGTGGGTGCGAAGCACCCGCCGAAACGCTCTAAAGAATGATCTCTAGTTAGGGCGCGGCTTTCTTAAGCATGTTGCCGCCCTGCTCGGTACGCAAAGCATGCAAGGCCCGCACGATAAATTGTGAGGCAGTGTCTTTTTGATCGGGAACCGCCGAGACAATACCAAAGCTCACCGTCACGTAGCGCGCTAAGGTGGCACGGGGGTGATGAATGGCGAGATCGCGTACACGCGCCGCCACCATCTCGGCCATGCCCTGTGCCTTTGCGGGCTCGGTGGTGAGCGTGGCAGTAATGATCTGACTATCTTCCCAACGGGCGCACAAATCGCTGGCGCGACGGAAACATCCGGCAATGGTGCCGGCCACACGTTTGAAGGTCAATTCAGCGCCGGTGGGACCGAACACATCGCGATACGTAGTGGCGTGATTGATCTCGAACACCATCATGGTCAGCAACTTTTGTTCACGCTGCGCCAGGGAGAAATCGCGACGCAAGAGATCTTCGAAATAGGAACGGCGCAACAAACCCGTTTGTTTGTCTTCGCGCACATGCGCCAGCATACGTTGCGTGCTGAGCATGGCGTCCGTTGCTTGCTCGCCGACAGTCGCTGCAGTGCGAGCGTTACCCAAGCGATGGAAGCTGGCGAAATGGGTGAGCTTGCCTTCCTGATTGCGGATCGGGATCAATTGCAGTTCATTGATAAACAGCTCGCCGTCTTTCTTATAGTTGCGTAGCACGGTGCGACAGGCGATACCTTCACGCAGTGCGGCGCGAACCAGGGTCAAGCCCTCTTGAGTACCCTCGCCGTGTTGCAGGAAGCCAAGGCTGCGGCCTTGCAATTCGTTACGGTCATAGCCGGTGAGTTGTTCGAATGAGCGGTTGGCATATACCACGGGCCAGCCACTGCCTTGTGCATCACATACGACCACTCCCTCGGGCGAGGCATCAATAAGAGTTTGCAGAACTAGCCAATCCAGTGACACATTCGGCTCCGGTAGTGCGGATGGGGGGCGGATTGCTGTTGAGGCTACCCCTGTCAAGCCCGATTTGCACCCTCTCGGACCGGATCACTATTTCAAACTGAGAACTGGATAGGTTCTTGGCAACCTGATATGGCAGCCAAGCAGGTTTGCCACTGGGCCGAGGCAAACAATTCCTGTTGGTTGAGTCCCGGCAAACCATGCAGCCGCGCCAGGCGCATCAAACTCACCGGATCGGGTTGGATATTCAGTTCCCGCAAGGTTTGCAACGCCGCATCGCGGTGATTGCAAATCAGCACCATGTCGCAGCCTGCAGCTAATGCCTTACTTACTCGTTGCGGCATTGCCCCCATGATGCTGGCGCCTTCCATGCTCAGGTCATCGGAAAAGACCGCCCCAGTAAAGCCCAGCTTGCCGCGCAATTCATCCACCAACCACTTGCGGGAGAAGCTGGCAGGTACGCTGTCAATTTGTTCGAACACCACATGCGCAGCCATCACCGCCGGCAGTTGGTTATCGATCAAACGCACATAGGGATGAATGTCGTTACCCATATCCACATAGCGCCGACGATCCACCGGCAATGCCACATGCGAGTCGGCCACTACCGCGCCATGCCCAGGAAAATGTTTGGCCACGGCACACATACCAGCCTCGCGCATGCCATGCATCATCGCCACCGCCAAATCGCCCACCACGCGCGCATCGCGATGAAACGAGCGATCGCCGATCACGCTACTGGCGCCGTAGTCGAGATCCACCACGGGTCCAAAGCTCAGGTCGATGCCTACCGCGCGAAGTTCCGCAGCCAACAACCAACCTGCTTGCTGTGCCAACTGCAAACCGGCTTGATGATTCTGATCGTACACCTGGCCGATCGCACGCATGGGCGGTAGTACAGTAAAGTCCTTGCGAAAGCGCTGCACTCGCCCGCCTTCGTAATCTACCGCGACCAACAACGGCGGCTTGCGCACCGAACGTACCTCGGCGATCAACTGAGTAACTTGCTCGCGACTCTCAAAGTTGCGCGTAAACAAAATAATGCCGCCGACTAGCGGATGTTTGAGCAGCTCGCGCTCTTCTACCTGCAACTCCTTGCCGAGCAGGTCGATCATGATGGGACCCAGCGTCATAGGACTCTCACCTTTCAAACACCGCCACGGACTCCACATGCGCCGTATGCGGAAACATGTCAAACACGCCGGCCGACTTCAATGTGTATCCCAGCTCATGCACCAGGATGTCAGTATCGCGCGCCAGACTGCCGGGATGGCAGGAAATGTACACCACGCGTTTGGCGCCACATTTGGCGATGACCGGTAGGATTTCACGGGCACCGGCGCGTGGCGGATCGAGCAGCACTTTGTTGAACTTGCGCTTAGCGAACGGCGAATCTTTGTGTTCTTCAAACAGGTTCGCCACCATGAATTCGACATTGGTCAAGTTATTGCGGCGCGCGTTCTGACGCGCCCGCTCCACCAACGAAGCTTCGCCTTCGATACCCAGTACTTGCTTAGCTTGCTGCGCTAGCGGCAGCGAGAAGTTACCCAGGCCACAGAACAGGTCCAACACTTCATCATTGGCGTTGACTTCCAGCAACTGTAGCGCCAGCGCCACCATTTGCTGATTCAACGCACCGTTCACTTGAATAAAGTCATTGGGCAGGAATTCAAACTCGAGCTTGAACTGCGGCAGGCCATAGACCAGCGGCTGCATACTTTCCGGATGTAGCGGCTTGATGCTGTCATAGCCTTCACGCTGCAAGTAAATTTGCACGCCATGTTGCAAACGAAATACATGCAACGCTGCCACATCAGTTTCGGTGAGGTCGGCCAGAATCCGAATCACTAATGCAGTGACATTGTCGGCCACCGCCGCTTCCACCTGCGGCACTTTGTCGCGCACGCTGAGGCTACCGAGCAACACGCTTAACGGCTCGATCAGCGAACTCAATGGCTCACGCAGCACTTCGCAGCGGCGAATATCCGCCAGCTTGTTATCGTTGCGTTCGCGAAAGCCCACCAACGTACGGCCTTTTTGTGCAACCCAACGTGCACCCAAGCGGGCGCGGCGACGATAGTGCCAAACATCGGCTTGTAACGGTGGCAGCACTACGGGCACGTCGACCTTGCCGATGCGCGCCATGTTTTCCAGTAGCTGCTGTTGCTTGAGTTCGAGCTGTTTGTCGGAACTTAAGTGTTGCTCGGCGCAACCACCGCACATGGCATAGTGCACACACTTGGGTTCGACACGATCCGGCGATGCTTTGACTATTTGCACCAGCTTGGCTTCCTGCACGCCTTTACGACGTTGCAGTAGCTGCGCTTCCACAGTCTCGCCCGGCAGTGCGCCGTCAATGAATATCGCACGGCCGTCCAACCGCGCAATACCCTGGGCTTCGTGAGAAAGATCGACGACTTCCAACAACTGCGGCGGCAACAATTTCAGCGCGTGCTTGCGGCGACTCATGCTGCTGCCTCGGGCCAAGCGGCAAGAAACTCCTGAAAGTGCGGCTTGGTTTGTTCGCGCAGATACTCGCGGATGCGCTGATTCTCGGCGGCATATTGTTCGCGCGACAGTTGGCCGCGCATCAACTCAAAGCGCAAATACACCAAGAAGGTATTGAGCACATCGGTCTCACAATAATTGCGGATCTCTTCGATGCCGCCTTCCAGCCAGCAGTCCCATACCTTGTCGCCACTCATGCCCAGCTTGCCCGGCAAGTTGAGCAACATGGCCATGTTCTGCAGACTGGCGCGACCCCGGCCTTGAAAACCGGACAGCACATCCATCACATCCACGTGGCGCCAGTGATAGCGACTGATGTAGTTATTCCAACGGAAGGCCTGATCCTCATCGCCCTTCTCCCAATAACGCGGCGCCTGAATGCCATGCCGCATCGCGCGGTAGTGCAACACCGGCAGATCAAAGCCACTGCCATTCCACGACACTAGATCCGGCGTGTACTTATCGATGCCGTCAAAGAAGCGTTGGATGATCTCCGCTTCAGATGCATCCGGTTCGCCCAAGCTCCACACCTTGAAGCTGTCCCGCGAACGCAGCGCCACCGAAATGGCGACTACCCGCTGTTGCTCCAGGCTCAAGAATTCGCTGCCGGTCTCTTCGCGGCGCTTGGTCTGCATGACATAGCCCACCTGTTTGTCGGAAAGGTCATCCAGGCCATAAATGCGCCGTCCCAATTCCACATCGGGGATGGTTTCAATATCAAAGGAAAATACGTGCATGAGCGCTCACAGAAATTTTCGGAGAATAAATGACTGCCCGTAACGACGGCTAGCGGCTACGGGTAAGTAGTTCGATACGCGCGCCTTCGACCCATACGGCGAACTGTGTGCCGGATTTAGCGCGAACTGCATCCCGTATTTTCTTGGGAATAACCAACTGACCCTTGCTGGTCATTTTCGCGGTTTCCATTGGGTCTACCACTCAGTAAGACAAGGTAAGAATTCTACAGAGAGGGACCCGGAGCCGCCACTCGAGATAAGGCTCCGGCAATTCGGGTGTTCGACGACGGAAGAAATTTGAACGTCGCGGCCATAAGGCGGTACATCACGAGCAACCCAACATGGATTCGGTTTAACCAACATGCACGGTGGTACGCATCGACGCGGCTTGGTGTATTTGTAAATAGCTGCTACACGCGCATCAACACCGCCACCGCGACAATCAAGCCGTGATCGTCGGTCAGCGTGAGATGGCCCTCGCCAATACCTAACTGCGTGCGGATACCCTGCCCTTGTTCCGACCAGATGATTTCCGGCTTGCCGGCGGGGTTGGGTGCATAACCCGTGTCGCGTATCCACATGCCATCGGCGAAACCCGTGCCCATGGCTTTGACGACGGCTTCTTTCGCTGCCCAATGCATGCCGAGGAATCGAGCGGGACGTTTGCTGTGCTGAAACAACGTCATTTCAGACGGCAGCAACAGGTGCTTCACCAAGCGCTCGCCATGGCGCTGGTACATCTGCTCGAAGCGTTCGAGTCTGACGATGTCGGTGCCGATGCCATGGATCACGACGTGCTCCTGGCCTCGATCATCAAGCGTTTCATCTCGCGCACTGCATTGGCCAGTCCATCGAATACCGCGCGAGCAATGATGGCATGACCAATGTTGAGTTCAACAATCTCGACTATGGAAGCAATGGCTTTTACATTGTGATAGTGCAAACCGTGTCCGGCATTGACGATCAGGCCCAACTCTGCTGCATGGCGCGCAGCTTGTTGCAAGCGTGCCAATTCGCGCGTTTGCGCAGCATCGTGTGCCTCGGCGTAGGCGCCAGTGTGCAACTCAACGACCGGCGCGCCCAACTTGGCTGCCGCATCAAGTTGCTTGGGTTCGGGATCAATAAACAGCGAGACACGCACACCGGCAGCGCTAAGACGCTGGGTAGCCGATTGAATCGCAGCGTAATTACTCACTACATCCAATCCACCTTCGGTGGTGAGCTCTGCGCGCTTCTCCGGCACCAGACACACATCTTGCGGCTTAACAGTTTCAGCCAACGTCACCATTGCCTCGGTACACGCCATTTCAAGATTCATGCGTGTCTGTAAAGCGTCACGCATGATGTGCACATCGCGATCCTGGATATGACGACGATCCTCGCGCAAATGCAGGGTGATGCTGTCGGCGCCGGACTGTTCGGCCAGTAACGCGGCATACAGCGGGTCGGGATAACGGGTGCCGCGCACTTGGCGCAAGGTCGCCACGTGATCAATATTCACGCCTAGATCAATGCTGCGATGGTGACTCGACATGAGAGTTCGCTCTAGAGTCGGAAAATGAATTCAAGATTTGTGTGGCTGCCGCTGTTGCCGCAGGTCTATGAGTATCTCACGGCTCTGCAAGCGCCGGCCATCCAGCACATGATCGAGCGCCGCGCGCAACAAGTAGCGCGCTTCGGACTTGTGCTGCGTATCGCCGAGTGTTTCAGTTGCCAAGGCCAGCAGCCCGGCGCCGGAGTACACGCCCTTGGCGGCATTCACGCTGGCTTGCACCGGCAACGGTCCCAGTTCCAGCACATAGCGATAACAACGCTGCGACTCGATAGCCAGACCGGTTTCAGCTTCATGCTGCAGCGACAACCCAAAGCCCAGAATCTCCAGCAGTCGTTTCTCGAACAAGCGCAGCGCCAGCAATTCATCAGAGTCCGATTTTAAACTTTGCAGGGTGGCATTGTAGAGATCGAATACTTCCGTCTGCGGGTCGTGCAAATGCAATAACTTGAGCAACAGTTCGTTTAGATAAAAGCCACTAAGCAGGCGTGCGGCCGGCAGCGCTTTCGGCTCACCGACCAATTCAGCAGCATTGAGTTGGCCTGCTTCACCCTTACTGGACCACGACACCAGGATGGGCTGAAATGCCTGCAAGGCAGCGGCCAAGCCGGCCTTGCTGCCACGCACGCCGCGGGCAAACACGGTTAAGCGCCCATGATCGCGGGTAAACAGGTCAACAATACGGCTGGTGTCTCGATAGGGCCGATGGTGCAGCACATACGCTGGTTGCAGTTGCACGCGTTGTGTGGCGCTGTGGCTCATAGCATGCCGACAATCAGTCGGACTCGTAACCAAACTGGCGCAAGGCAGCGGCGCTATCCGACCAGTTTTCTTTTACTTTTACCCACAGCTCCAGGTGTATTGGCGTCTCAAGCAATTTTTGCAGCTCCAAACGTGCAGCGCGGCCAACGTTCTTCAAGCCTTCGCCTTTATCGCCAATGACAATCGCCTTCTGGCCATTGCGTTCCACCCAAATAACGGCGTTGATGATGAGTTTGCCGCTGTCTTCATCGAACTCGAAACGTTCGAGCTCGACCGTCAAGCCATATGGCAATTCATCACGTAACCGCCAGATCAACTTCTCGCGAATAATTTCGGCCGTCTGGAATTTATCGCTGCGATCAGTGACCTGCTCTTCCGGAAAATGCGGTGGCGACAACGGCAAGTGTTTGGCGATCAAGCCCGGGAGTTGATCAAGGTTGATACGCTTGGTGCCGGAAATCGGCACGACCTCGGCAAACTCAGCCTTGCGGGTTAACTCCGCCAGAAACGGCATCAAGCGCTCCTTGGGATTCACCTTATCGATCTTGCTGACCAGCAAAATAATCGGGCGACCGCTTTGCTTGATGTTGTCCAGCACGTGCTGGTCCTCATCGGTCCATTTCAGCGCTTCAACCAAGAATAAATTTACATCCGCATCCGCCAACGACGCCAACGCCGAACGATTCATGTACTTGTTCATCATGCGGCGTTCGCTGATGTGAATGCCCGGCGTATCAACAAACACAATTTGCGTTTCCGCGCCGGTGAGAATGCCGAGAATGCGATGCCTGGTGGTCTGAGGCTTGGGAGAAACAATACTGATCTTGCGCTTGAGCAAAGCATTCAGCAGCGTGGACTTGCCCACATTAGGGCGGCCAACAATAGCCGCAAAACCACAGCGATAGTTCTCCGGCACCAACTCGCCAGCTGGGTCTTGCTCAGGTATCGGATCATCGGTTTCCGATGTGATTGCCATCGGTGGATCGAACGGAGAACTGGCGGAAGGGTGAATCATTACGACCTATGCTAACTGGGTAAAACACAAAACATGGGTTTACTTGGCCCAGTGTTGAGTAAGTTGTTCGAAAATGTACTGTGCCGCCTGCTGCTCGGCAATGCGCCGGCTACTACCCTCGCCGGTGGCTTTCAATGCCAGACTGGGAATCTCGCAACGCACGGTAAATTGTTGTGCATGCGGCTCGCCGCCAATGGCTTCAACAATGTAATCGGGTAAGGGTACGGCGCGGGATTGCAAGGCTTCCTGTAAGCGCGTCTTCGGGTCCTTTAATTGCGCAGCACTGGGTAATTGTGGCACCCGCTCGGCAAAAATACGCTCGATGACTTCGGTAGCGGCAGCAAAGCCACCATCCAGATAAATGGCGCCCAGCACCGCTTCCAGGGAATCCGCCAAAATGGACTTACGTCGAAATCCACCCGACTTCAATTCGCCGGCGCCCAAACGCAGTCGCTCGCCTACATTGAATTGCGCCGCAATGGCAGCCAACGACTCGCCGCTGACCAAGGTAGCGCGATAACGCGATAGCTCACCCTCCGGCGCACCAACAAACGTCTTGTATAGCAAACTGGCGGTAACGCAATTCAGCACGGCATCGCCAAGATACTCCAACCGTTCGTTGTGCGGACTACCGGCGCTACGATGCGTGAGCGCCGCTTCGAATAACGACAAATCGCGGCAGGTGTAACCAAAGGTATCCTGCAGCCATTGCGGCAGCGTTTTCACGCCCGAGCCTTCACCAGTATCTGGCCACTGTCGAGCACTTAATCAACCGTGACGACTTTGTAGAAATCCACTACTAATGAGACATTACCCATAAAGGGCACTTCAGCACGGTAGTCGGCGGTCATCTCATAGGTTGAGCCAACCTTACGGATGAGGATGTCTTTTTCATTGATGGTTTTGATGTCCTCGATCGTCCAGCGCCGATTCAAGCCAGTGCGAATCTGAGTTGGATCGGTCTCCGCTGCCGAAGATTCCGAGCTGATGGACTCCATCGCCCGAACCACTTCAAGGTACTCCAAATAAGCCGGCACCAGCCGAATCACTGCATACAACCCCAGCCCCAGAATGGCCAGAATCGTCAGCATGCCCAACGCCGTAGCGCCCCGTTGCTGATGGCGTGTTTTGATGTTCTTCATATCAGCTCCCATAGGATTTAAGACTTCGGTCAGCTTATTCGAGTGCCGATGCGACTAAAAATCGGCAGTTCGGAAAATTTCCAATTGAACCAGATCCACTTGGCGCGGCCCACCAGGTTTTTCTCGGGCACAAATCCAACTTGGGGGAAACGGCCATCCTGACTATTGTCGCGGTTGTCACCCATGAAAAAGTAGTGGCCAGCCGGCACCACGGCATCAAAATCTTTGGGAAAGCCGTCGGGCAGAAACATCACCTGATGTTTGACTTCACCCAGTGTTTCTTCAGCAAGTTGCGCATTGAGGTAGCCATGGTCGTTATACAAACTACCTAGCTCGGTTTTTTGCGGCTCACCATTGATAAAGATCTGTTCATTAACCACGACCACATGATCGCCCGGCAGGCCGATCAGACGCTTGATGTAATTGACCTTTGGGTCTGAAGGCAGCTTGAATACCACAACGTCGCCCCGCATCGGGTCGCCTGTCTCCAGTATCTTGGTACTGAATACCGGCAGACGCAGGTCGTACGAAAACTTGCTGACAAAAATAAAATCGCCGGCCAGCAGCGTGGGCATCATCGAATCCGAAGGAATCCGGAACGGTTCAAAAATGAACGAGCGCACCAGCAACACCAGCGCCAGCACAGGAAAGAATGAGTGTGCATATTCGACCAGCACCGGCGTGGCGTACGGTGCTGGAACCGCCTGCCCTTCGACGGCGATAGATGTACCGGCTGCAGCTTGCTGCTGCAGGCGCGCCTTCTTGAACAGCAGCGCATCCACCGCCCACACCAAGCCGGAAATAGTCGTCAGCAGCAGCAACCAGAATGAGAAATCGTAAGTCATCGTATCCGTTTCCTAAAAATGATTTGCTGGCGGCATCCGCTCAGTTCTTGTCACGACCGACTTGCAGCACCGCCAGAAACGCTTCCTGGGGTATTTCCACCGAGCCTACCTGCTTCATACGCTTCTTGCCTTCTTTCTGTTTCTCCAGCAACTTGCGTTTGCGGCTGATGTCGCCGCCGTAACACTTAGCCAGCACATTCTTACGCAGCGCCTTGACACTGGCGCGGGCCACCACGTTGACGCCGATAGCAGCCTGAATGGCAACATCAAACATCTGGCGCGGAATCAATTCCTGCATCTTATCGACCAATTCTCGGCCGCGCTGATACGCCATCTCCCGATGAACAATAATGGACAACGCATCCACCTTGTCGCCGTTAATCAGGACATCCAGCTTGACCATCGGCGCCGGCTCGAAATGACTAAACTCGTAATCGAACGAGGCATAACCACGACTGCATGATTTGAGTCTGTCGAAAAAATCCAGCACCACATCGGCCATCGGCAGTTCATATTGCAACGACACCTGATTGCCCAGGTACAACATTTTCTTCTGTCGGCCGCGCTTGTCGTTACATAGTTTCAACACCGCGCCGACATGTTCCGGCGGCACCAGAATATTGGCAATGATGATCGGTTCGCGCAGCTCGGCGGTGAGATTGGTGGCTGGCAACTTGGCCGGGTTATCGACGTAAACCGTCGAACCGTCAGTGAGCTGAATCTCATAGATCACGGTGGGCGCGCTGGTAATCAAGTCCAGATTGTATTCACGCTCCAGACGCTCTTGCACGATGTCCATGTGCAACAAACCGAGGAAGCCACAGCGGAAGCCAAAGCCCAACGCAGTGGATACTTCCGGTTGGTATTGCAATGCCGAGTCGTTGAGTTTCAGCTTCGCCAGCGCATCTCGGAACGATTCATAGTCGTCCGAGTTCACAGTAAACAAGCCTGCAAATACACGCGGTTGAATCTGTTTGAAGCCTTCCAGCGGCGCAGCACACAGGCGCGATTCTTGGGTGATGGTGTCGCCAACCGGTGCGCCATCAATCTCCTTGATGCCGGCAATCATGAAACCGACGTCGCCGGTTTCAAGCGTCGCGCAGGGCAACGACTTGGGCGTAAAGCGACCCAGCTTGTCTATTTGATGCGAACGCCCGGTGGACCAAACACGCAGTTTGTCGCCCACCTTCATGGAGCCATTCATCACTCTAACCAATGAGACAACACCGACGTAGCTGTCGAACCAGGAGTCGATGATCAAGGCTTGCAACGGCGCATCGGGATCGCCCTTGGGAGCCGGAATGCGCCGCACCAGTTCTTCCAACAATTCGGGCACGCCGAGGCCGGTCTTGGCACTGACGAGCAACGCATCTTCAGCTTCGATGCCGATGATTTCTTCGATTTCCTTAATGACACGCGCGGGATCGGCCGAAGGCAGATCAATCTTGTTAATTACCGGCACCACTTCCAGACCCTGCTCCAGCGCGGTGTAGCAGTTGGCGACACTTTGCGCCTCCACGCCCTGCGCCGCGTCCACCACCAACAAAGCGCCATCGCAGGCAGCCAGGGAGCGCGACACTTCGTAGGAGAAGTCCACATGCCCCGGCGTATCGATCATGTTCAATTGATAGGTCTGCCCATCCTGGGCCTTGTACTTAAGCATCACACTCTGGGCTTTGATGGTGATACCGCGCTCGCGCTCCAGGTCCATGGAATCCAGCACCTGATTTTCCATTTCCCGCGCGTCCAGGCCGCCACAATGCTGAATGAACCGGTCTGCGAGCGTGGATTTACCGTGATCAACGTGGGCAATGATGGAAAAGTTACGGATGAGCTTCATGTAAACCGGGTTCTCGACGGCCTGTGCTTCGGCACGGCAGTGGGGTTAAAGGCGGCGGATTATATCGGAGATGGCCACGGGCGCTGGGAAAAGCGCGCCGAATCGCCGGAAAAGATCACTCCGGCAAATAACCCTGCAAACGGCTACGATCCAGGCGATAAGCACACACGAAATCGCCGTCAATCAGCAGCACCGGGATACGCCGCCCGTAACGCGCTTCCAGTTCGGCATCGTCATCGATGTCCCGCACCCGAATACCGGCGGCTGCGTCGCCGAACAACTCGAACAGCTCAACCAGCATCTCGCCACACAGGCTGCAATCGGGCCGCGACAATACCCGCCACGTCGAAAAGTCTGGATGAGTCACAAGGAGTACGCGGGATTATCGGCCCACGACCGCAGCGCCGCGCGTCAGCGACGACACCATGTTCTTGACGGTGATCGCGGGCACTTCACCCACTCCGGTGATCTGGTAGCCACGCACATCGCTGTAAAAGGCGTAGGCAGAGCCCACCTTCTGCAAACCGGAACCGGTTTCACGACGGGCCGTCACCTGTTCAATAAATAGCGACACGGTGGCCAAACCATCCGAATACACCAAATGCTTGACCGGTACTCCCGACCCCGTGACGGGCTGTAAACGCGTTACTTTGAGCTTGAAACCCGGGGGAAGATTTTGGACTTGCCAGCCCAACTCATCCTTCGACATGGTGCGGCGGCGTATCTCATGGCGCGTCCAGTCGAAGCCGGTGGTATTGACCGCCGGCACAAGATCCCGATCCGGGACCCGGTCGCGAACCGATAATTCGGCAAACGCCATTTGCTCGATCACCCGGCCCTGCCGATCAAATAATTGCGATTTCAGCGGCATCGCAGTCTCAGCATCCAGCCACAGCCGATAGCCATAGCGATATTCGTCGCGGGGTTGCACGGTCACCAATTGGGCTTTGCGCTCCAGCACTTTCATCACCGGACCCGTACTGATGTCGTAGTACGCCTCCAGGCCGGGTTTGTACTCGGGTATCAAAGTGAGTAAGGCATCGCTGTCCGGCCGATTTTCCACCAACACCGAACGTTTGTCCGGCATGTAGTACGTCACTTCAGTGTTGGTGCGAATGTATTCGCGGCCACTGCCATCCAGCGATACCAGCCGTTCGGTAATTTTGCCGTTTAAATTGCGGTGCACAATGCGCAGCGTTTCCGACTGGGTCTCGGTGGAGTGAATGAACCGGCCATCGTAATTACGATCCACCAACGCCTGCGACATGCGTTCCAACCAAGCACGCGCATCGGTAACGCCGGCCGCCTGCACCACTACGCCCGCCAGCAGGCAAGCCACTGTGGCGCAAGTTTTGATGGCATTCAGACTCATCGACATCAAGGCCTTGGCGTCACGTCGTCGGTGACTGGCTCTACCGCCACTTGCTCACCCGCCAGTAAGCCCGTCATCATGTTGCGGCGCCCCAGGGGCGAGGAAAACTCGCTGTGGGCAACCACATAGTTGGTTAAACGCGTCACCGGAATCGGCGCACTCGGCGCGTTGGCGGCGGCCGGCACCACGTAACTATTGGCCGAAGCGACTTTTTGCGCCGTCAACACCACCGGCTGTAATGCCTCGGCCGTCAACCTCTCGACATTGATGGCGGCCTGTTGACTGCGCACGGCCAGCACGGCAATCAGCGCCACACCTGCGGCAACCGTCATGCCGGCGACCGGTTTCAACCACCGATCCATGCGCAATTTAGAGGATGCGGCGCCGGTGTTGTGGGCGTCCTGGAGCTTGGCGTCGGCGCCTTCCTGCGCTGCCAAGGCGGCGTCGATGCGCGCCGCGAAGTCGCGCGATAAATGGGTTCGGACTGGCGACGTGCGCACCGATGGCGCACGCAGGGCTTCGCCCAGCAATTGATAACGGCCCAGGGTCTGCTTGAGTTCGGCATCCTTAACCAAGCGCCGTACAAACAAATCGGTCTCGGCTTGCGGGAGTTCGTCATCGACAAAGGCCGACAACTGAGATTGCAGGGCTTCATTCGGTAGCATTGAATCGGTCATAGCTTGGCGCTCTTGCTAACAAGTAAGTTGCGTGTCTGGATTGTTGACCAATACACGTTGCTGACGTTCGCATCCGATGCGCGGCCTTGCCTTACAAGCCCGCCGCATCGCACCCTTCCACCCTGAAACCATCTCTTCATGTGGTCCGCCTCATTTATCCAGCAAGGGGCGTAACTTCTTATCGATCGCTTCGCGTGCGCGAAATATGCGCGAACGCACCGTACCTACCGGGCATTCCATCACCTCGGCAATCTCCTCGTAAGACAATCCTTCCAATTCGCGCAGGGTGATCGCCTCGCGCAGATCCTCCGGCAATTGCTGCATGGCGTCCGTGACCGTTTGCCGGATTTCCTCGGTCAGCAACATGCCCTCGGGCGTATCGCTGTCCTTCAACAACACCTGTGCCGCATAGTCGTCTGGGTCCTGCAAATCCAGGTTGTAATCCACCAGACGCCGCCGACTCGACACCAGCACATTCTTGGCGGTATTCGCTGCGATGCGATACAGCCAGGTATAGAACGCGCTCTCACCCCGGAACGAAGGTAACGCTCGATACGCCTTGATGAAGGCCTCCTGCGCAATATCCTCCGCTTCAACCGGGTCGCGTACGTAACGCGTCACCAGCTTGAGCACCTTGTGTTGGTACTTCAGCACCAACACATTGAACGCCTGCTTATCGCCACGCTGAACCATTTCTACCAGCTTGGCATCACTGTGTTCCACGTTCATACCGGGCAGCCCCGCAGTGGCGCTACGCGGTAGAGGCGTGGTGAAGTGAACTGAGCGATAGACACTGCACTCCTGGCAAAGTTCGAACGGGAGCTGAACGGGTGAGCAAAAGTACCAAATATTGTTGTACTTATCCCAGACAACGCGACGCAGGCCCGGATTAGGCGCGGTTTCACGACGGCAATCCCGCCGTTCGAGGCAACCGTCCTGCCTCTAGACGCAACCGTAACTGCCATTGTTGCCAAGCGTTGGTGGGCATCTCGAAACGCCACACCATCACCTGATGGCCACTATCGAATTGATCACGAAAACTCAGGCAAATAAGCCACGGGGAAACCCACGAACGGCCCAGCAACCTCGCCTGAACCGCCTCACCAGCGGCAAACTGCAAACGCCATTGCTGGTCTTGCTGCCAGGTGATTCCCGTGAGGTAACGGGTCGGTTGGCCGATACCTGCCCGCCAACATGCGACGCCGATCACACCGGCGCCAATTAGCCAAATCAAGACTCGCGGCACTACCGTCAGATCGGCCAGCCAGGGCATGCTCGCCAGCGCAACCAACAGCACCCCCACAGGCAACCAGCGCCACCTTGAGCGACCCAGTTCAAACATCAGAACGGGTGAGCTGGTGGATGACATCCGCGATGTCCTGTCGTTCGGGGAGTAGCGCACCGGTTAAGTAAGACAGTATCTCCGGGTCTTGTAGCTCGAGCAACGCTTCGAAGGCTTGTTGCTGCTCGGCAGTGGTCTGTAGGTAGCGCTGTTCGAAATAGCGCATCAACAGCACATCCAGTTCGCGCATGCCGCGCCGGCAATGCCAGCGTAAGCGGGATAAATGGACGGTGTCTGCGGCTGTTGTCATTGCGATGCTGAGGATTGGGGCTGTAGGGATGGAACTGCGTTCTTCCACCGACCGCCCTTCCATCAATGACGACGCTCGGCAATTTTGCGCTTGATCTCGGCAATGGCGCGCGCAGGGTTCAGATCCTTCGGGCAGGCTTCGGTGCAGTTCATGATGGTGTGGCAGCGATACAGTTTGAACGGATCCTCCAGCTCATCCAGGCGTTCGCCGGTAGCTTCATCACGGGTATCGATGATCCAGCGATAAGCCGCCAACAGTGCCGCCGGTCCCAGATACCGATCGCTATTCCACCAGTAGCTCGGGCAGGAGGTGGAACAACAGGCACATAGGATGCACGCCGAGGGACGGTCGATTTTTTCCTGGTCTTCCTTGGATTGCAGGCGTTCCTGATCTGGTGGCGCCGGCGTACGGGTTTGTAACCAGGGCTTGACCGAGGCGTACTGCGCATAGAAGTTGGTGAGGTCAGGCACCAAGTCCTTGATGACCGGCATGTGCGGCAGAGGATAGATCTTCACATCGCCCTTGATGTCGTCACAGGCCTTGATGCAGGCCAGGGTGTTCAAGCCATCGATATTCATAGCGCAGGACCCGCAGATGCCCTCACGGCAGGAACGACGGAAGGTCAGCGAGGGATCAACTTCGTTTTTGATCTTGATCAACGCATCCAGTACCATCGGCCCGCAGCTACCCATATCGACCTGGTACGTGTCGACGCGCGGCTTCTCTTTCGATTCCGGATCGAAACGATAGATACGGAAGTTGCGCACGTCCTTGGCGCCGGCCGGCGCTTTGTGCACCTTGCCGTTGGGATTCACTTTGGAATTTTCGGGTAGTTGGAACTGGGCCATCTCAGGTACCTGTCTATAGTTCTTTTGAACCTAGTTCAAAACGTAGCGAGCGAAGTTAGGTTGCCCACGACGAGAATATGGGCCGGAGCGCAGGAACCGGAGTTTATGCCTCATAAATGAGGATTCCGAGCACCGCCGGGACGCAAGATAACGAGCGCAGTAGTTTTGGGATAGGTTCATTTAGTAAACGCGCGCCTTAGGCGGCACCACTTCCACATCGTTGGTCAGGGTGTACATGTGTACCGGGCGGGCATCCAAGGACACCTTACCCTTCACGTCCACCCAGGCCAGCGTGTGCTGCATGCAATTCACGTCGTCGCGATTCGGGAAGTCTTCGCGAGCATGGGCGCCACGACTTTCCTTGCGGTTGAGCGCCGAATTAATCGTGGCGGCAGCCTGGCCCAGCAAATTGTCGAGCTCCAGTGTCTCAACCAAATCGGTGTTCCACACCATACCGCGATCACTCACACCCACATCAGCAAACGAACCCATCACGCCGTTCAACTTGTCGACACCTTCTTGTAAGGAATCGCCGGTGCGGAACACAGCGGCATGATTCTGCATCACACGCTGCATGTTTAGGCGCACTTCGGCGGTCTTGAGACTGCCGTTGGCGTTGCGATAACCATCAATGCGGCTGATCGCCAGATCACCGGCATCGGCGGCCAGTGGTTTGTGGCGCTTGCCGGGCTTGACCACTTCAGCGCAATGCCGTGCGGCCTCGCGACCGAAGATCACCAGATCGAGCAGCGAGTTGGAACCCAAACGATTCGCACCATGTACCGAAACGCATGCCGCTTCACCAACCGCCATCAAGCCAGGCACTACGGCGTCCGGGTTGCCCTCGCGCTTAGTGACCACTTCGCCATGAATGTTGGTAGGAATGCCGCCCATGTTGTAGTGCACCGTTGGCAGCACCGGAATCGGTTGCTTGGTCACATCGACACCGGCGAAGATCTTGGCGGTTTCGGAAATGCCCGGCAGCTTCTCGTGCAATTCTTTGGCGCCGATGTGCTCCAGGTGCAGGAAGATGTGATCCTTATCCGGACCGACGCCACGGCCTTCACGAATTTCAATCGTCATGGCGCGGCTCACCACGTCGCGCGAGGCCAAGTTCTTGGCTGTTGGCGCGTAACGTTCCATGAAGGCTTCGCCCTGTGAGTTACGCAGAATGCCGCCCTCGCCGCGCGCGCCTTCGGTAATCAAGCAGCCGGAACCATAAATGCCGGTGGGATGGAATTGCACGAACTCCATGTCCTGCATGGGCAGACCGGCGCGCAGCACCATGCCGCCGCCATCACCGGTGCAGGTGTGTGCTGAAGTACAAGAGAAGTAAGCGCGGCCATAACCACCGGTAGCCAAGATCACCATGTGTGCGCGGAAGCGATGAATCTCACCGGTGGACATATCGATGGCCACCACGCCACGGCATTCGCCGTTTTCCATGATCAAATCAACCGCAAAGTATTCGATAAAGAACTGCGCTTCGTGTTTGAGCGCCTGTTGATACAAGGTGTGCAGCATGGCGTGACCGGTACGATCCGCCGCCGCGCAAGTGCGTTGCGCGGTGCCCTTGCCATAGTGCGTAGTCATGCCGCCGAATGGACGCTGATAAATCTTGCCGGCTTCGGTACGCGAGAATGGCAGGCCGTAGTGTTCGAGTTCCAGAATCGCTTGCGGCGCTTCCTTACACATAAACTCGATGGCGTCTTGATCGCCCAGCCAGTCCGAACCCTTGATGGTGTCGTACATGTGCCAACGCCAATCGTCTTCACCCATGTTGCCCAGCGCGGCAGAAATACCACCCTGCGCCGCCACGGTATGACTGCGGGTCGGAAATACTTTGGTCACGCAAGCAACCGACAAACCCGAATTAGCCAAGCCAAAAGTGGCGCGTAATCCGGCGCCACCGGCTCCGACAACGACCACATCGTAGCTGTGATCAACAAATTGATAAGCGCTCATCAAGCCCTTCCCCGCAAGATATTAGGCCGCAAAAGCAATGCGCAACACGGAGAACACACCGAGTACGCCTAGCAGCAACAAACCGAAATTAATCACCAGCATGGTCAGCAGGCGCGTGCCCTTGCTCGGTACGTAATCTTCCACCACCACTTGCAAGCCTAGTTGCGCGTGATAAGTGACAGTCACCACCAGCAAACTGAGCAATGCCGTATTGAGCGGCGCGGCAATCCAATTAACCACATTGGCGTAGCTGAGATCGCCAACATCAATCAACGACAGCACAAACCAGGGTCCAAGCAACACCAACGCCACGGCGCTGACACGTTGTGCCCACCAATGGCCGGCGCCCTCCTTAGCCGCACCCATGCCCAACACTTTTCCTAACGGGCTACGCAAGCTCATACCAAGCCTCCTGTGGTCGTAGCTGTAATGCGCACCGAGATGCACATCCAGGTGAGCACCGTGAGCACAATCGCGCCGATGAACACCACCGTGCCGGTCTTGCGTGCCACGGCTTTTTCGAAGCCCACGCCCAAATCCCAACCCAAGTGACGAATGCCATTGAGTAAGTGATAAAAGAACGCCAGCAACCACGCGAACAGCGCAGCTTGGGTCAGCGGCGCAGCCAGACAACGCAACGCAGTGTCATAAGCCGCAGGGCCGGTGGCAGCCGACACCAACCAGTACACCAGCAGCATGATGCCCACCGACATAAATACACCCGACGCCCGATGCAGAATCGACAGCGTCATGCTGTACTGCCAGCGGTAATTCATGAACGGGGACAAGGGCCGTTCGTGTTGTGCCATATAACTATCCTCAACCTAGACGATGCACGGTCTGCAGAAACCATGCGCGCGATTACAGAAAGGCCGGCGACGTTGCCAACCCACGGGATACAAAACGTCAGAAATCTATGCAGCGACCTGCTTTTTCCCAATCCCCGAAGCGGGTGGGCTCCGGACCGTCGCGGCCGCCCAGCTCTACTGGCGGGTCTACCGGCCGTTCCGCAGTTGAAGTGGCGAGTACGCCGAGCTGGGGTGGGTCATTGTTGGCTAAATCAATAGTGGACGTTAATTGAGCATCGGCTGGCGATTCGGCCGCTCCGGAGCTCAATATTGTTGGCGCTTGCTGCATGGCC
>JANMSB010000173.1:0-3455 GCA_031388915.1 Pseudomonadota bacterium
ACATCAACATTCCCAACCTTCATCCGCACCTTTGCAAGTCGAAAGCCGCCGACCTTCGACGGCGACTCGAACCTGAGCATCTCCTCGACGAATGCCGGAATACGCTCGCGATGGTTGCGCAGTGTCTGTTGTAGTTCCGGACTGTCGCCCAAGACTTGGATCGCCATGGCGATCAGACGCACCGTGGTGTCTTGTCCAGCGGCGAACAGGAAGGAAGCAATATTCACCACCTCATGTACTGCAGGCGTGCTGCCATCGGGAAACTTAGCCTGTGCCAGTCCTGTCAGGACGTCGTCCTTCGGGGTAGTGCGACGGTCCACGATGTACTCGGCAATGCCAGCGTCCAACGCTGCAAGTGGGTTGTACGCCGACGACGCTTTGCTGCCGATCTGCGTGGGGGTTGCCGGCAGCATTTCAAGCAGGCGCTGGTGAAAGCCCTCCGGTAAGCCGAGCAAGTCCGCGACCACCAGCGTCGCCAACGGATGGCTTAGGTCTTTGACAACCTCCATGCTGCCGCGCTCGATGACGCTGCCAATCTGCCGGTCGGCGAGGCGCAATATAAAGTCCTCGTTCTCCTTTAGCCGCCGCGGCGTGATGAGCCCCATTAACAAGGATCGGTGCGCCGTATGCTGTGGCGGGTCCATCGACATGATCAGCGCGCCGCTGGGCATGTGATCGCGGTGCGCCTCGATCTGCGCACTGATGTCCTCTCCCTCTGGCTTGAACGGCAGCGGCGGAAACGGTCCACGAACAGCCTGCACCAGGGAATAATGCTCGTTGTCACGAAACACTCTCAGCGCCTCGTCGTAATCGGTCACCGCTACGACGTTGTGCTGCGGCAGGCGCACCGCCGGTCCCTGTGCGCGGAGGTATTCGTAATAGGGGTAAGGATTCTGGTGCAAGTCTGCATCCATGAACCAGTCAGCGCTCTCGAACTTATTCACGGAGACCTCCTAGGCTGCGGGGACCGTCACCAGTTTCAGTCGCGCCGCGATGGTGAATAGAAAGAGTAAACGCTCTTTTTTCTGCAGAAGCCAGCCTATCCGTGTCCTGATGGGCGACCATTCCCGCAGTGTGAATTTTGCTGTCCAGAATTACGCATAGGGTGCGGCAACCAATCCGCAAATCACGCCGGTGTTGCACGACGCCTATGGACGCATGGCCCAATAAAATCATGCTCGTCAATTACACGTGAGCGTGATGTCCGTGCAGATTGCGCAGAAAGCAAGCGTTGTGCGCCCCCGCCGAATGGAAACGAAGATGTATGAGTTATCGGGTGTCGAAGCCATCCTCGCAAGCATTTGCAACAACCAACTTTCGCACACTCATTCGGCGCACACAAAATGTGTGCGCCCTACTCGGGCTGCGAGAGACACACTCAAACTCGTTGCCACGCCACCATGCTCATCGGATAAGCGACGATAACTTCACCGTTTTCGATTCGGGCGCCAAAGCCAAGCGTGTCGGCACCGCATTCCGCGTCGATGCTATATAGCCGCCGCACGCGCTCCAGCATTCCCGCTTCGGGAAATGAAGTTTGCAGTACAGCCTCAAGCGGCATGCACGCTACGTATTCGTTCACCGCGATTTCGGTGAGACCCAATTCAGTACCGATCGCACGCAGCTCCGCCTGAGTCATGGCATGCACGTGCGATGGATCGCGCAGGATTTCGATGGCGTCGAACGCCGCTACCTTCTCGCGATGCGGCGTCAGATCGCTGATGAAGATGCGTCCGCCCGGCGCACACACTCTGCGCATCTCCGCCATCACGCGCGCTGGCGAGGCGACGTGATGCAACATGGCGCTGCTCGTCACGAGCGTGAACTCGCCGTCGGCAAAGGGCAACTCAGTGACATCGGCCTGCTGCCATTCGATATTTTCGATTTGCGAATCGGCTTGCAGGCGACGCGCCTGCTCGAGCATGGCAGCCGTCAGATCGACCCCCACCACCTGCGCAACCAGCGGTGCAACAGCAACAGCGAAGCGCCCGGTGCCGCAGCCGACATCAAGCATGCGATCCGCGCGGACGGGTTTCACGGCGTCCAGAAACGCGGCAAGTGAGGTATTCTTGCTGCGGCTGATCAGAGCCGCATAACTCGCAGCCTGCTTGTTGAATTGGTCGAGCACGCGCGCGTTTTGCTCCAGGTCCGGCATGATCAAGCTCCAGTTTGCAATCAGCGTGAACCCCGATCTTGAACAGCGGGTATTTGACTGTCGCGCGCGCAGCGGACAATGATTGCGCCGTATCGGCCAACCGGGAATACGCATGTCTTCAATACCCGCAACAGCTCCACTCAAGACACTGGTCAACGCAGAGCATCGCGCTGTCGCCGGCGCATTCGCGCAAGACCAGTTTGATATCGCTTCGCCCTGGCACTATCACGACATGCATCAATTGCAATATGCCTTCGAGGGCTCGATCGAAGTCGAAGACAAATCGCGCCGCAGCTTGTTGCCGCGCATGCTTGCCGCATGGATACCGGCCGGTGTCATCCACCGCACCAGCGTGCATCGCGTGCGTTCGGGCTGTATTTTGTTCACGCCGCTCATGGTGCCGAACGCAGGAGATTGCGTGCGCATCGTGCTGGTGTCGCGGTTGATGCGTGAAATGATCATCGGTGCGATGCGCTGGCAATTGGGCAAACCGCTCGACGACGTTGGGGATGCCTATTTCAGAACGCTCGCGCTTTTGTGCCGCGAATGGATCGAAGCTGAAGCGCCGCTATCGTTGCCGACCAGCGACGATCCGGCGCTGCACGCCGCGATGAGCCACACGCGCCTGCACATGGCCACAGCGACAATCGGCTCGGCGAGCGCCGCGGCAAATCTTTCCGAACGCTCGCTGCGACGACGTTTTCAATCGATCGCCGGTATGGGCTGGGAAGAGTATCGCCGACGCGCACGATTGCTCGCTGCCGTCGAGCGTATCGCGAACTCGCGTGTGCCGATCGGCCGCGTTGCAGCGGATCTCGGCTACGAAAGCCAGAGCGCGTTCGCAAAAGCGTTTCGCGCATTTCTCGGCGTGAGCCCGAGTGCATTTCGGCAGCGTGATTGACCCTTTCGAATCAAAACTCCTGTAGTGCTGCATACATCACGTAAACGGATCGATTATCGTCAATCCCAATTTTGCAAAATGCTCGGTATTGCGAGTAACCAGCGTGAGCCCATGAGTGAGTGCCGTGGCGGCTATCTGTTTGTCGAGTGCGTTCTCTGGATGCGGGACACGCAGCCGCCCCCACACTTGTGCCTCTTCGTAGCCGAATTCCAGAATGTGCTCTTCGAAGTCGTCCAATAAAGTTTGCAGCCAACCTTCCAGACGCATGGCTTGCTGCAGGTCCTTACGATGACGAATGATCTCAACACCACGTCGCAGCTCGCCGATTGTAACGACGCTTAAATAGAGCGTGTGATCATTCTTGTCAGCGTCAGAAAAGAACCGCAGAACATTGTCATT
>JANMSB010000264.1:0-3515 GCA_031388915.1 Pseudomonadota bacterium
GGCGGCGGAAAGTTTTGCTGCGCCGGAGCCACTCGATGTGATTTGGACTTCAGAAAACTATCATGACCTGCACAACAAGGGCTTTGGCTCGCCGGATATGTTGTTAGTCAACAAGGCGTTGTTCAAAGCGCTGAAACCGGGTGGGGTGTTAATGATCGAGGATCACGTCGCAGTATCCGGTTCTGGTGCGCGCGATACCAATACCTTGCATCGCATCGATCCCGAGCAGGTCAAGCAAGAAGTCACTGCGGCCGGATTCATTTTCGTCGGCGAGAGTACGGTGCTGCGTAATGCAGACGATCCGCACAACGCCAGAGCCCACGAGATGCACGACAAGACGGATCGGTTCCTGTTCAAGTTTCGCAAGCCCTGATCTCCAAGCCTTACTCTCAATGGCACGTCCTTAAGGCTGATCCATTGTTAGGGAACCTCTGATTAACTTGCCACTGTCATTTCGACCGAAGGGAGAAATCTTGCAAGTGATTGATAGTCTGGCATCCAGACGAAGCAAGATTTCTCACGGAGTTTATCCTGAGCCTGCCGAAGGGTTCGAAATGACAAGTAAATCAGACCTTCCTTAGCGTAAGACCGGCGCGATGAATCGCACCGCTACGTGGAAATACATCATCGTAGGGACGTGATTCATCGCGCCCATCAGCTTCTTCGATGGTTCAGCGCCGCCACTTGCTATTCCGCAGTAGGGGATTGCTCTAGCGTTACGTCCAATCGAGTAGTGCCCTGCGGTGACGCGGTTTCAGTGTTACCCAGCGCTCGCCGCAACTCAGAAACAATGCAGCTTGGACCAGGAGAGTCGTATGTCAGTGGGTGTCGTAGTCCGTACCTCTATTCTATTGACCGCCGCACTGTGCGCGCTCGGCACTCAAGCGCAGGCTTATACGCTTCAGGAAACCAGCATTGATGCAATTCACAGCGGCATTCGCGCCGGCGAGGTGACTTGCAAGCAGATCGTTGAAGCTTACGTGGCTCGTGCGCATGCCTATAACGGGGTATGCACCAAGCTGGTGACCGCCGATGGCGCAAAGGTGAAAGCGGCACTGGGTACGGTGCGCGGTGGTGCGGCATTGAAGTTCCCCACCGATACCATTGCTATCACCAAAGTGGTTACCGACTTCGACAAGTACACAGGTTTGAAGCCGGACTTCGGTCGTATGGAACCCACCTTGTCTGACCCGTCCGTGGTTCAACAGTACGGTATGGTGGCGGGTATACCCAATGCCAAACAAGTGAACGCACTAGAAACAATCAACATTCGCGGCGAGCGTTCGGTGACTTGCAAGGGCAAGTTCGATGCACATCCTTCCACGGGTCCGTTGCCGGCAGGCGCACCCGCGGCGTGTGAAAAATTCCGCCAGTATCCAGACGCAGTGGAATACGCAGCCGAACTCGATAAGAAGTACGGCAAGAGTCCCGATACCAAGGCGATGCCGTTGTATTGCGTGCCGATGTCTTTCAAAGCGATTTACGACGCTAAAGATATGCGTTCTACCGGTGGCGGCGACGTTGCCTACGCCATGGATGCGGCGCCGGTTGATTCCACGCTGACCAGTCGCATGCGCGCTGCAGGCGCGATCATCTATGCGCAGGCACACAACGCCGAGTACAACGGTGGCAGTGGCGATCCGGGTGGTGATGCGAAGGTCGAGCGTCCAACCTTTGGTCAAGGTGGCTCGCGTGAATCCTGGGGTGGCACGGCCTGTAATCCTTACGACACCGAACGCCAGACCGGCGGCTCGAGTGCTGGTTCAGGTGCCTCTGTTGCCGCCAACTTGGTGGTGTGTTCGATCTGCGAAACCACGGGCGGTTCATGCCGTTCACCGGGCACACATAACGGCGTGGTAAATGTGGTGCCCACCAAGGGCATGATCTCCTTCGGTGGTGGCATCGGCGCCAATCCATTCCATGACCGTCCTGGCATTCATTGCAAATCCGTGAAGGACGCGGCCACCGTACTCGATGCTTTCCGTGATACCAAATCGGGCAGTTACTTCGATGCTCGTGATCCATACACGGCGCTGCCACGCGTGACTGCCACCAAGACGTCCTATGTCAGTGCGTTGAGCGACCCAGGCAAAGCCAAACCACTGGCGGGCATGCGCATCGGTGTGCTGCGTGAGTTGATGGTGAAGCAAAGCCCCGCTGATACCGCGCTGAGCGACGGCATTAACAAGGAGCTGAAGGTGCTCAAAGAACTGGGTGCGGAACTGATCGAGTCCACCGATCCTGATTATCCAGACGATCCCAGCATTCCGAACATGACCTTTACTTTCCGCGACGCCTTCGCTGAAATCCTTCCCTTCCACATGCCTGAAATATTTGCGTGGAAGAAGGATGGAAAACCCGAATTCGAAGTGCCGGGCTGGGATGTGACCAGTCGCGATTACTTGGTAGCGGTATCCACACACAAGGCGCCGCTGCCGGCCAACTTCAACATGCGCCGGATTTTCGGCAACGAGCCCACCAATCCGGATGCAGTAACCGGCTACACCTTCGCCTTCAATTTCGCGCAGTACCTCCAGTTGCGCGGCGACAGCAAGGTGTATGACTGGGCAACCTTGAATGCCAACGCCAAGTACTTCAACGATGTGCGCCGCGCCGCCATGAAGAACTGGGAGAACAAGGCGATCGACACCCGCACCAACACACTTAACTATGCCATCAAACGGCAATATGCATTGCGTATGGCCATGAACAAGGTGCTGGAGCAGAACAAGATCGATGTGTTCGTGAACCCAACCACCTTAACGCCGCCCGGCAAGATCGGCGGCGCCAGCCTCGGCGGTGGCGGCGGCGGTGTCCCTACCGGACTCGGCTATGGTGCTCAACTGGGTATTCCAGAAGTGTTTGTGCCGGCCGGTTTCGTGGACGTCGCTTACGACCCCACCTTTGCGCTTAGCAAGGATGGCACCAAGTACGAAGGTGTCGCCGCAACTCAACCGACCAAGCTCACCAAGCCGTTGCCGCACACGATTGCATTCTGGGCGGAACCCGGTCAGGAGGCTGCACTATTGAAAGTGGGCTCGGCCTACGAGGCAGCGACGCATCATCGCAAACCGCCAGCAGACTTCGGTCCGCTGAAGGGTGAGCTGTAAGCAGGAACGACAGCTCTCGCAGGTTGGGCACCTCGCCCAGCCTCGGTCCTTCTTAATACTTCCGCAGTAGGGGAAGAGTGCTGGCCTACGTTTAAGTCGGTGACGCATCACTGCAGTAGCGAGCGTCGGTCAAAGCAGATTGGAGTGGAGAACAAAATGTCAGTGCGTGTAACTCGTTCCTTTATCGTATTGGCGAGCGCACTGTGCGCTGTCGCCATCCAGCCGGCAGCGGCGTTCACGCTGCAAGAAGCCAGCATCGATAGCATTCAGCAGGGCATCCGCTCCGGCGAGGTGACCTGCAAACAAGTCGTTGAAGCGTATGTGACGCGCGCCAAAGCGTACAACGGCATCTGCGCCAAGCTGGTCACTCCCGATGGCGCAAAAATTAAGACGGCACTGGGCACG
>JANMSB010000269.1:0-14781 GCA_031388915.1 Pseudomonadota bacterium
TGCGCGAACACTGAGTCTGTTACTGCTGCATTAACGACGGTGCATGAGCCATTGTGACAACAAGCTGACTAGGTTAAATGAGGCGCGCCCTGAAGGCGTTGTCAACGTGACAGAGTAGCCAATTCATTGACTGCATTACGTCAGTGATACGTACGTAATTACCGAGTGACAGCACCGACACATAGTTGCCGGCAACTAAATATTAGGCATCGCGAGTGGTTTGCCGAGCACCGGCAACTTGACGTCGATGACGACGAAAGGCGAGCTTCTCAATGAGATCGGCGACGGCTTCGCCTGGATTATCAAACTTCACTTTGACTTTGCCTTCAGCGCTCGCTGTCATCACTTTGCCGGACAAACGTAGTGGCTCAACCACATATTCGCGCAGATACAGCTCCAGTACGCCGTGCGTACCTTCAGTCGGTGGCGCGCCCTTGTGCTGCCACACCGCACCCAAGGTATTGAAGCGCACCGGCACCGCATCGGGACGCGAACGACTGGCGGTCAATAACTGACCGACCATGTCCAGCAATAGATTGACCTTCATATCGAGACGCACCAAGTCCGCATAGTGCGGCGTGCGCTCATCCATTTTTTCCGGCTGAGCGTGTTCTTCCATGGCCGCACAGGCTTGCAGCAACTTGACATTGCGCTCGGCCAAACTGCGTTTGACCAGATCGCTGGCCGGCGCGTCGGCAACCCGCCAGGCAAGCGGCAGCAAATCTTCGTAGGCCAACTCTTCGAACAAGACAACGGTATCTATGCCTTCGTACATGATTAATCCCGCTAACCGAATGTCATGGCTAGTGGCGCATGGCTAGTTATACATCGCAAAGTCTGCGCCGCGCATCCTGGAGCCGGCAATGGCATGCGCAATCACGCGCATCATCGCGCGCTCCGACTCTTCTACCGACGTACTCAATGCCGATACTTCGAGATGCAGACGCCCATCGTCGTTATCGATCACGATTTGCAACAGACGGCGACGCTCCTGCATGCCGTCCAAAACACCGTTCCAGTTTGCTTGCAGGGCTTGATTGACCAGCGCATCGGTGCAAGCCAGTACACGCCGCATCAACGACTCCTGCATCAGCGATGCCGCGAACGCATCCGTAGCGATCCAGTTTTCGACATTCTGCTCGTAACACATATTAATCACGTCCTTTATCTCCTGGGAGTACGCGTATCGGCCGGAATCGATATCCAGGCGTGGCGAATCTCGCGCAACAAGTGCACCACTTCATCGATGGCAGTCACATCGTTTTTAACATTCGCGGTCAACACACGCCGCGTCATGTAGTCGTAGAGTCGGTCCAGGTTACCCGCCACTGCGCCGCCTGCAGAGTGATCAAGGCTGGTACGCAGTTCATCGATGATCGCACCTACCCGATGCAGCAACGTCGCTTTCTGAACCAGTTCGCCAGACTGGATGCAACCCTTGGCGCTGACCAGACGATCCAGCGCGCCGTCCATCAACATACAAATCAATTGATGCGGATTGGCCTCAACGACAGCGCCATGAGTCGCCACGCTCTTGTAGGCCGCAATGCTTGATACTTGTGAATAACCAGCCATGCCCGCTCCACTAAACTCTGGCTACCGCGTTGGTAACCACCTGCTTAGGGAGTTTATCGGCCGGCCGCTTTCAAGCTTAAGATGCGGGAACACGCAATCCCTACGCGCTTATTAACCCGGCAAGCTTTGGTGGCGGGTTAATAGCCGGGCACATGAATGTGCCTACGCGGCGCAAGGCGCAAGCCGCGAACAACAAGGCAGAACCTGCGTCGGCCTTGTTTTACAATCAGAGCACCAGGAAGGTGCTATTGATTGCCGTGTTAACAACCGCGCTCACGCCTTACTGGCGCGGTTCAGCGAATCCAGCTGCTGCGTCAAATACGTCGAAGTGTTTTGCATTCGCGCCAGCAGCGTATCCATGGCATTGAATTTCACCAGATAGCGTTCCTTGACTTTTGCAGTGCGCAATTCGATCAAGTCTTTTTCCTTGTCGATCGCCTTCTGCTTGGTGGTCAGGGTGGCGCTGCGGGTAGATACGCCGCCACCGGTCAACAAAGTCGAAGTGATTTGTTTGTTGATGCGCGCCACCACGCCATTAACGCCCGAGAACACATTGCTGACAGCTTTGAAATCCGAGTTGAGGGCCGCGCTCAATTTGGCGGAATCCATGCCAAGCTTGCCATCGACGCCGCTGGTAATACCCAGCGCCGCCAACGAGTTGAACACGCCGCTGATGCCGGTGACGGATTCGGTCAATGCGCGGCGGATCTGGCTTTTCAAGCCCGAAAACATAGCGTCGCCGAATAACGGCGCGGCTTGCTTGGTAGTCGAATCATAGGAATCCAGCTTTGCCAGACTGGTTTGCATGGTGTTGTAGGCAGTAATAAACGACTGCACCAGGCTGACCACATGATCCTTGTCGTTACCGATGGTTATCTTGATGAGTGTTCCCGGCTTGCTGGCCACCAAATTCAACGTCACGCCGTCGATCGCATCGCTGACTTGATTGGTCGCGCTACGATGCTCCACACCCGACACCAGCACGATACTATCCTGCGCCGCTTGCTGTTGAGTGTAGTTAGCAGTGTTGCCGGGGCCATAGGTCAACTGAGCCAACCCTCCGTCGCCGCCGCTGGCCGTGACCGTCACGCCACTACTCGCACCGGATGCCAGCGAAGTCAACACCAGTTGCGCGCCATTCTGGCCATACACCAGGGTTGCGCTCACCGCTTGATTGCCGCTGGCCGAATTGATGGCGTCGCGTATTCCGGCGAGCGTGAAATTCGTACTGTCTACGGTGACGGAAAGGTTTTTCCCGCCGCTGGTAATCGACAATGTTCCGGTGCCGACGACGGCGCTCGAACCGCCCGTAAAGTTATTCGACAACAGTTGCTGGGATTGCGCCAACTGCTGCACATCGACGTTGTAAACACCGAGCGCGGCCGAGGAAGTCGCGGTTGCAGTCAGCACTTTGTCGTCCGCGGTGCTTACCTTGCGCGCGGTGAACCCCGAACCAACGGTGAGCGATGTCAAGGTCGACTGTAACGTGGACAGCGCCGACTTCAAACTGGCAATGGCCGACACCTGCGTAGTCACGGCGGTTTGTGCGCGCGTGATGCGCGCGTTCGGTGCACTCATCTCCGCCGAGGTCAACTCCGTCACCAACGAATCGATGTCCAGGCCGGAGCCGAGGCCGAGCGACTGTAGTACGCCGCCGGAGCTGCCGGTAGAAGAGGTCGCACTGGTTGCCATGTTGTTTCTCTCGTTGCTAAGCCGTCGCGTTCATCAAGCCCGCCGAAGCGAGCGAAACACCATCTGTGAGCATTCGCGCCAATTCCAATGCCCGGGTGTCGGGCAATTGAAATACGACTTCACCGGTGAGGGTCGAACGCACCGTCACCACCGACAAGCCGCTTAAGTAGTCCAATTTGAACTCTGGATTGGGGCCAGTGTTCATGGCGGCTTGCAGTTGTTGCACCGCGGCCGCCACCGCCGTGCCAGTTTCCGCCAAGACTTGCGGCTCGGCTGCATTGTCAGTTGCCGATGCCCGCACCACCGTTGCCGGCGGCTCCATCGCTATCGCACTACGATCCACTTGTGTCGCTTCAATAGTCATCACCAGCCTCCTAGAAAGCTTTCGCTAACAACGCCACATGACATCCCTACATCCCTTCAAAAATTGTTTCTCGTCTATTCAAGCCACTCCCAAAAAAATTACAACGCCAAAAGCGGTGATGGTCTTACGACCATCACCGCCTGTGAGTACCGAGTAAGAGGCTCGGCTCATAAGCTCATGTACTCATTACTCGATCACTGCAGCAACTTGAGGATGCTCTGCTGTGAAGAGTTGGCTTGCGCCAACACCGACACACCGGCCTGTTGCAGAATGTTCGCACTGGTCATCTTCGAAGTTTCCGAGGCGAAGTCAGCGTCCTGAATACGGCTGCGGGCAGCTGTCAGGTTCTCAGCGGTTGCATCCGTGCTGTTGATGGCCGACTGAAAGCGGTTTTGAATCGCGCCCAACGTGCCGCGCAGTGTGTCCACCGAGGACAGAGCCGCATCCACGCGCGTGATCGTGGTGTTGGCATTGGCCACCGAGGTGACCGAGATGCTGTTCAGCGCCGAGCTGCCCAGCGCCATGTTGCTGGCGTCGGCATAGCCTACGTACGTTTCATTGGCGCCGCCGAGAATAATCCCGGATGCCGCCGTCAAACGGATCGTACCGCCGAAGGTATTGCTCACCGCTGTGCCGGCCACCGTGGTCAACGCCGTCTTGGCATCGTTGGTAGAGTTGTTTAAGGTCGCACCGGTAACGGTTGCACCAAAGCCCGCACCCGCTGTTACCGCACTGGTCTGACTCATGGTGATGTTGCGACCATCGCTGGCAGCCAGCGTCATGTAGTTGGTGGCACTGTCGAACGACGCCGTGACGCCGGTGGTCGCGGCATTGGTGTTGATGGCTGCCGCCACTAGGCTGCCGGTCAAGGCACCGCCGGTCACCGCATTGAAGGCACTGTAAATAGCCTGACCGTTGATGGTCAGGCTATAGCCGGTTTCCGATGCCGTTGGGACCGTCGTGAACGCAAACGCCGCGGTGGTATCAGCGGTCGCAGTCAGACCCGGAATGCTGGCGGAATTGATCGCCTGCACTTTGGAGTAGGCGCTGGTGGCGGTGCGACCCGCGTTACCCGTGCCGGAGCTCAGGTCCGAAGAAGCGCCGACGGAAATCGCCGAAGCACTGCCGATGGCAATAGTCAAATCGCCCGAAGCCAGCGCGTTGGCTACATCGACGCCGGTGCCTTGGCCACCCACGGCATACACCGAGTTGTACTGCGTGGTGCCGTTAACGTAGTCGGCGGTCTTGCCGATGGCCGAGGTGCGCATGCTGGTGGTCAAACCGATGCCGATGGTCTCACCCACGTTAGCGCCCACTTGGAAGGTGGCGGTACCGAACGAACCGTCGAGCACCTTCTGGCCGTTGAACGCGGTCTGCTGAGCAGAACGGTCAATTTCCGCCAGACGCTGTTGCACTTCCTGATCGAGTGCGGCGCGGTCGGAAGCGGAGTTGGTGGAGTTGGCCGCCTGCACGGCCAGTTCGCGAATACGCTGCAGATTCGCGCTCAATTCCGACAACGCACCTTCAGCGGTGGAAGCCAGCGAGATACCGTCATTGGCGTTGCGCGAAGCTTGGTTCAGTCCGTTGATCTGGGTGGTCATACGGCTGGAGATAGCCAGACCGGCTGCGTCGTCGGCGGCCTTGTTAATGCGTAGACCCGAAGACAGTCGTTGCATCGACGTCTCCAAGGCCATACCGGACTTAGACAAATTACGTTGGGCGTTCAAGGACGCCGTATTCGTATTAATTACCAATGACATGGAAAATGCTCCTCTGGGGTTACCTGGCGCTCGGACACCCGTCCGGAGCTGTTCCAGTGCGGTCGGCACCTATTGCCGGACCGCTGTTCAAGGGCTGTATCGGAGGCACATTTAGGAACTTTAGACAGAAATACCTAGGTGCTCAGTTTTGCGCGGTGGGTCACGGAAACGAGTTGTAGCTCTAAAGGTCCGCATCCGTAGTGGCCGGTTTCAAACCGGCCATCCTCGGTTTTAAACGGCCATCCACAAATCCAACCACGTCCTGCGCATCAAAAGTCAGGCGGGATTTATGGGTGACGGGTTTGAAACCCGCCACTACTGCGGTCGCAGCGGTTCGTTACAAATAGTTGAACAGCGACAACTGCGCAATCTTCACATACGACTGCTGCGCGGCTTGCAAGCCCAGCGATTGCTGCGTCAGGCGGCTGACCGCTTCGGTGTAGTCGGAATCGCGGATATTGGATAACGCCGATTCAACATGTAAGGCGCTGTCTTCGCGGGTGGAGTCCACATTCTGCAACATCGACAACCGCGCACCGACACTGGTTCGAACATTTAAGAAGTGGGTTTCCGCTTGATCGAGTTGTTGCAGCGATTTGTTGATCTGATTCTGAAACTGCGCCCTGCTGGCAGTGGTGCTCAACGGCGAATTTAGCGAAGCCACCAGGTCATCAATGGTGGTGAACGCATCTTCAGTGCGGCTGCGATCGATATCGAACGAATCGCCGGCTGCCGCAGCGCCAGTCACGGTCACTTGAATGCCGTTAAAAGCAATGGCGGTGCCGGCCACATAACCGGCACCACTGGCGATCACGGCAGAACTGCTGTTGGTAATCTGCCAGGCGGTGGCCGATGAAAAGGTGAGTGTGTAATCGTCCGGCACCCAGGCTGCAGCATTCTGCACTGAACCGCTGATGACGCCAGTGCCGGCGTTGGTGGCAGTGGCAGCAGTGACAAAGGTGCCATTGCCCTGCGGCACGCTCATGAAAACATGTTGACCGGAATCGCCGTCCTGCACGTACTGCGCAGCGCTGACTTGCAAGCTGCGCGCGCCGCCATCGCCGGCATAGCTGATGTTGTTGCTGGCATCACGCACAAACGGCTGCGTGCCCGTGGACAACCCCGAGAATAGAAACTCGTCGTTAGCATCTTTGCTGTTGCCGATGTCGGCCAGTTGTTTATTGAGCTCCACCAACTCGGAAGCAATCGACTGTCGATCCGACTGGCTCAGCGCCGAACTATTCGCCTGCACGGTTAATTCATATACCCGCTGTAAAATTCTTTCACTATCGGCCAGCGCTTGCTCTTCCTGCTCCAGGCGCGTGGTGGCGGTCGATATGTTGACGCCAAACTGCGTATTGGCGGATTTAGTCTGTTCCAGTTGCAGTATCTTGACGGCCGCTACCGGATCATCGGATGGCTTCTGTACTCGCAAGCCGGTGGCGACTTCATTCTGAGTTTTCGATACTTCGGTCTGACGCTTCATCAGCGCACTGACCGCATTGTTGTGAATCATTGAAGTGGAGATACGCATGCCCAATGCCTCACAATTACCTGAACGCATCTATTAACGAATCGAACAGCTTGTTGGCGGTCGCAATGACCTGTGCCGCTGCCGAGTAGGCTTGCTGATAACGCACCAAATTGGCGGCTTCTTCATCGAGATTGACGCCCGACACGCTTTGCTGTGCGCTGATATTGTCTTCGTACAAGGTGCTTTGAATGCTGAGATTGCTCTGCGCCTGGTTGGTCTTAACACCAACATCCGCCACCCAGCGCCCGACCAGATCGTTGACTGAGGTGGTGCCGCCGGATAAAAAATCTCTGTTAAGAATATTGCCCAGCAATAATGCATTGCGGTTGTCGCCGATGCCGCCGGTATTGTCGCGCACCGTGAATGTATCGCCAGTGGCCGGCACGCCGGTGATCGTCGCCTGCCAGCCGTTTAGGTTGATGGCTTGGCCGCTGGTATAGGTGTTGGTGGTGGTGCCGCCATCGGTCGTATAAGTCGTCGGCGACAGGAACTGAATGGTTACGGTGTTGCGTAACTGCGCATTGGCCGCATTCGTCACCACGCCCGGCGTGATGCTGGCGCTACCGGCATTGCTGGTGCTCGCTGCGGCCACCATCGGCGCTGCAGCGGCCACGCCACTGGGATCAGTGAGCGTGACACGCATGCTGGCCACTGCCGCGCTGGTGGGGCGAATCAAGAAGCGATCGCCGGTTGCCGCGGCGCCGCTGAGCGTAATCGACAAGCCATCAGCAACCAACGGATCAATGACGGTGCCGGTGCCGGTCATGGTGACATTGGTGCCAGTGGCGGCGTCGCGCAATGACCAGCCGCTGCCGGTGCGAGTCAGAATGTAGTTGTTATCGGTCAGTGCGCTAGTGTCGCTGCGCGTCACCGCAGGACTGGCGCTGCCGGTGTTGGCGCCATTAGCCAGCACATCCACAGCGCCCACCGCAAACATGTTGGCGCCCAATGCGCCGTACAGATTCATGCCCGCATTCTGCTGGGTATTGACCAAGTCGCTGAGCGTGACCGCTACTTGACCGAGTGCGCTACGCGCCGGATCCAGCACTTGAGTGCGGAAACTCAGTAAGCCGCCGGTGGCGCCGCCGGTGATTGCGTTGGTAATTTCCGTGGTGCCGCCACTGGATTGCAACGACAGATTGGTGCGTGAAACATCATAGGCATCGGTGCTAGGCACCAAGCGCGCGGCGGTAGTGCCCACTACCAATGCCTGGCCGGTGCCAATGAAAACGTTGATAGCACCGTCGGTCTGTTTGACGGTGCTGAGATTGACATGCGTCGACAGCTCATCGATCAGTGCATCGCGTTGATCGAGCATGTCGTTAGGCGGATCGCCGCCGCGACCTTGGGCGGCAGTAATTTGCACATTCAAATCGGCGATGCTTTGTGCCAGCCCACTGATGGTGGTGGCCTCACTGGCCAACTGCGAATTGACTTGCGTATCCAAGTCCGTGAGCCGATTGCCATAGGCCTGCAACTGATTAACCAAGGTCTGCGCCTGCGACAACAACACTTGACGCTCGGAGCTGGAACTGGGCGAATTCGCCACGCTTTGAAAGGCATTGAAAAAACCCTGCAAGGTGGTCGACAAACCGGTGGAGGAATCGCCGAACAGATTATTCACTTCATCGGCCAGCGACGAATACGCATCCCATTGGCTCTTCGAGCTGGACGACGAACGCACCTGCACCGACACCAAATCGTTGTAGGCGCGGGCAATCGTGGTGGTGGTCACGCCGGTGCCTACCCAACCGCCGCCGCTAAACTGAGGATATGCGGCCGCAAGATCCACCGACTGCCGGCTATAACCGGGGGTCGCTGAATTGGAAATGTTATGGCTAGTGGTATCCAGCGCCGACTGGAATGCCATCAGGCCCGATACCCCGGTTGACAACATGCTAGGCATGAGCGTTCCTCTCTAACCGACCGCTATTCATGAATCCTCTCCCAGGTATCGCGTCATATATCGGCCGCTGTTGCATTGACTTGAGCGGCCTTGACTGGAATGACATCGACTTGCATCGAACGCACCACCCCCGCCACCGCACGCAACTTACTGGCGTACAAGGGATCGGTGGCGTATCCGCCCTGCTGCAATGCGTCGGCAAATTGCGCGGCATCGCCTTGCGTATTGCGCGCGCCCGTATAACGCTGACCGGCCAGCAACTTCGCATAGTCGCTAAAGCAGTCGGCGGGCGATGCATACGTCTTAAAACGTTCGACGCGCTTAACCGCCACACCTTGCTCATATTCCAAAGTCGCAGCGCCGGTGCTCTGTCCTTGCCAGGCCGGCGTGGCCTTGATGCCGAACAAATTAAAGCCGCTTCTGCCATCGGCATTGCAGGGCACATGTTTGCCCCAACCGGTTTCCAAGGCGGCATGCGCCACCAGCGTGACCGGATCAACGCCCAACTGCTGCGCGGCGGCTTGTGCATGTGGCAGTACGGTATCGACGAATTCCTGCGGTGATGCAGGCGGCCAATTTGAAGACGAAATAGCGGTGGGCGATGCGCTATCGACTATCGGTTCGGATGACTGTATGTCAGGTTCGGTTGTTGATGACTCGGGCGCAATAAATTGCGGCCCTACGTTGACCGGCTGCGTCGTTGGCGAGCTTTGTACCACTGCGGGACTCGGCGCTTCTGGCCGCGCCAACCCCGAACGTGTCAATTGCTGCACCAGCATATCCGCCAAGCCCATGCCCTTGCCTTTCGACATCTGCGTGGCCAATTGCTGATCGAACATGCCTTGATAGAACTCCACTTCATCGCTGCCCGTCACCGCATCGCCAAAACTGGCGGCACGCATGCTCTTGAGCATCATCTCGGTAAACAGGCTCTCGAACTGCTGCGCCGCCGCGCGCAATGCCGCGGGATCGTTCGCCCGGGCATCACGCTTCAACGCCGCCAACGACTTGAAGTCGGCGTAGAAAGCAGCGTTGTTGGTGGGCGCGGTCATGAGTAAAATTCGTCAACTAAATAACAATGAGTTCTGCACGCAACGCACCGGCCTGCTTGAGCGCTTCCAAAATGGCGACCAAGTCGCCCGGCGCAGCGCCCACTTGATTCACCGCCCGAACGATGGTGTCGAGGTCAACGCCTTCGTTGAACAGGAACATACGCGCTTCAGGTTGTTCGACGCTGATATCGGAACGCGGCACGATCACCGTGTCGCCGCGCGCCAAGGGATTTGGCTGGCTGACTTCAGCACGCTCGGAAATCGTTACCGTTAACGAGCCATGCGACACGGCCGCGGCTTTCACCCGCACACGCGAACCTATCACCACGGTCCCGGTGCGTGAATTCACAATGACGCGCGCCGGTGCCTCGCCCGGTTCAATCTCCAATGATTCCAACATGGACAGATAAGCAATGCGTTGACTGGTATCGATAGGCGCGGCAACACGTACCGTCACGGCATCCAGCGAGTTGGCAGTGCCCTCACCCATCAGCTTGTTAATGCCTTCGGTTAATCGCGAGGCGGTGGTGAAATCAGGCGTATTAAGATTCAGCGTCACATAGGGCGTGCTGCCAAAATTATTCGGCACCTCACGTTCCACGGTAGCGCCGTTCGGGATACGTCCGGCACTGGGTACGTTCACTGTGACCTTGGAACCATCGCTGCCGGAGGCGCCGAAACCACCGACAATCATATTGCCTTGTGCAATGGCATATACCTCGCCATCGATACCACGCAACGGCATCATTAACAAACTGCCACCACGCAAACTTTGTGCATTACCGATGGACGCCACAGTGATATCTACTGTCTGTCCGGCCTTGGTAAAGGGCGGCAATTCCGCAGTGACGGTCACTGCGGCGACATTCTTCAACTGCGGATTCACGTTGGCCGGAATGGTCACGCCAAACTTGGCCAACATGTTGCGGATGCTTTGAATGGTGAATGGCGCCTGCGAAGTTTGGTCGCCAGTGCCACTCAATCCCACCACCAAGCCATAACCCACCAGTTGATTGCTGCGTACTCCCGAGACGGTCGCCAGGTCTTTGACCCGTTCGGCGTGAGCCGGAACACAAACCAACACCGCGAGCAATGCCGTAAAAATTGTGCGTAGGTTGGGCTGAGCGCAGCGAAGCCCAACATTAATCGCAGCACACCCGTTGGGCTTCGAGGACTCAGCCCAACCTACACGTTTAGCGATCATGTTAATCATTGTTGGACTCTCTGTTCAGAATGGTGTTAACGGCGAATCGAAGAAACGCGCCAACCAACCTTTGGCATTAGCGTCTGACAGCGCGCCTTGGCCGCCATAGCCAATCGAAGCATCCGCCACCTTGGTGGATAACACGGTGTTATCTGGTTGCACATCCACCGAACGTACAATGCCCTGCACGCGCACAAACTCGCGGCCCTGATTGATCGTGATCCACTTCTGGCCTCGCACCAGTAAGTTGCCGTTGGCATAACGCTTGGCTACCGTGACGGCGATGTCGCCCACTAAGCTATTTTTCTGTTCGCTGCTGCCGGAACCGGTGAAGTCGCTACTATCGCCGATGCCGGCACTAAGAATGCTATTGCCGCCCATCGTGATAGGCCGGCCCATGAAGGTTGTGTTCGCGCCTAACTCGGCGTTACTTTCTTTGGCGGTGCTGGTGTTCGCGCTTTTCGACGCGGTGGTGCTTTCCACCAAGCGAATGGTCAAGATGTCACCAACCCGATTGGCCACCGGATTCTCAAACAGGGCCACCTCGCGATTAGCTTGAAAAATAGCGCCATTGGCCACCCGCGTATCGGGCGCATCGTCAGGCGGCAGCGCGGCTGCATATTCGTCGAAGCCGGGCTGCGTGAACACGCAAGCACCCAGCGGCACGAGCAGCGCCGCCAGTAGGCAGCGACTAACAACCCAGATCAACCTTGAAATTGCGTTCATAAGTGAGTTCACAAGTTGTTGCTGATGAACTGCAACATCTGATCGGCGCTGGAGATGGCCTTGGTGTTCATCTCATAGGCGCGCTGGGTTTGAATCATGTTGACCATTTCCTCCACCACGTTGACGTTGGAGGATTCCACCGCGCCTTGCTGCAAGACGCCCAGGCCACTGAGTCCCGGCGTGGCAGTTTGCGCCGCGCCGCTGGAACCGGACTCCATCAACAGGTTCTCGCCACGCGGCTGCAAACCCGCGGGATTGATGAAGTCGGTGAGCTGCAAGGTGCCCACCTGGGTGGGCGCGGAGTCGCCGGTGAGTGTGGCGCTAACCGTACCATCGGGCGCAATGGTGATGCTCTGTGCACCCTGCGGAATGCTGATGCTGGGCTGCACGGTATAGCCACTGGAAGTCACCAACTGGCCCTGCGAATTCACCTGAAAACTGCCATCGCGGGTATAGGCCATGCTGCCATCGGGCATGGCGACTTGGAAAAAACCACGACCGGAAATCGCCACATCCAACGCATTGCCGGTTTGGTTGAAACTACCCTGGGTGTACACCTTCTCGGTGGCCACGACGCGCACACCGGTGCCCAGCGATAAACCCGAGGGTGCTTGCGTATCTTGCGAGGTGGCCGCGCCAACTTGACGCAGATTTTGGTACATCAAGTCTTCGAACACCGCACGGCTTTTCTTGAAGCCGGTAGTGTTGACGTTGGCCAGATTGTTGGACACCACGGCCATCTGCGTTTGCTGCGCATCCAAACCGGTTTTTGCTGCCCATAGTGCGGTATTCATGTCACGACCTCCGGTCGGGGTTTAAGCGTGGTGCGCGGGAAGAAAAAATTCATACTCATGTCATCCTCAACAATTGCGCGGTGGCCTGCGCATCTTCTTCGGCGGTGCGCATGGCTTTGACTTGCAACTCGAAACGGCGCGATAACTCAATCATCTGCACCATGGCGTCAGCCACATTGACATTGCTTGACTCGAGCACGCCGGCAGTGATGCTGACATTGGCATTGCTGACGGCCTCGCTGCCGGTGGCGCTGCGAAACAAGCCATCGTTGCCACGCTGCAATTCCGCTGCGGGAGGATTCACCAGCTTGATGCGGCCCACCGTGGCGAGGGTGCTGGCGGTTTGTCCGGCCGGCACAATCGACACCGTGCCGTCGCGACCCACACTGATTGAGTTGTGAGGCGGCACCGTGATCGGCGCACCATCGCCTAACACCGGATGGCCGGTCGCCGTCATCAACATGCCATTGGCGTCGACATGCAGATTGCCTGCGCGGGTATACGCCTCGGCGCCATCAGCGGCTTGCACGGCAAACCAGCCCGATCCTTGGATGGCGACATCAAGGTCTTGTCCGGTAGCCGTCATGGTGCCGGTGGTGTCGTCCCAGCCCACCGATGCTTCGGTGGAATACACGCGCGACGCATAACCCGGCCCCTGCACGGCGCGACTCTGAAACGCCGACAGATCCGCTTTGAAACCACTGGTGCTCGCATTGGCGAGGTTGTGATTGTTGGCGGTTTGCGCCTGCAGCGTTTCCTTCGCACCAGACATCGCTACGTATAAGAATCTATCCATGTCGGTTACTCAATGACTAGTCGTGATGCTTAGCGGGACATGTTGATGATGGTTTCGGTGATCGACTTTTCCGTCGAGATCATTTGCGCATTGGCTTGGTAGTTGCGCTGCGCCACGATCATGTTCACCAACTGCTTGGTGATATCGACGTTGGAAGCTTCCACCGCGCCCGATTGCAACTGACCAAATCCCGATGCGCCGGACGTGCCCAATACGGGTTGACCGGAACCAAAAGTCTCTACCCAGTTGGTGCCGTCCACCTTTTGCATACCTTGCGGGTTGGCGAAGTTCACCAGCGACACCTGGCCCAGCGAGGTGGACTGCCCGTTAGTGAAATTGGCCTGCACGACGCCGGTGGCGTCAACGGTGATGCCCGTCAACTGACCCGTAGTAAAGCCATCCTGCGAAACACTGGTGACACCGAACGAGTTGCCGTATTGGGTGGACTGCGAAAAATCGAAGTCAATGTTGAGCGGATTGGCGCCGGTGGTGGGTGTGTAGATGCCGAAATTGACCTGCCCGCCCGCCGGCGTAGTCAATGCACCGGAAGAAGAATACGTTAAAGCTTGCGTGAACACCGCAGGCGTACCGGTACCCACTGCGGCGCCGTCGACATACAAGCGTGACTGCCACTGGTTCGCCGTGGCGGTCTTCACGAAGTACATCGTGCTGGTGTGCGCAGCGCCCAATGAGTCGTAGACCGTTACCGACGTCGCATTGTTATAGCTGGTGGCATCTGCGGGATCGAAAGTTGCCGAGGCCGGCTGGGCGGCATTGGCGGGCAGATTAAAAATCGTTGCCGCCGAAGTCGTTGCCGCCGGCGCACTTTGATTGGTTTGAACTTGCAAATCACCCATGGTGCTGGTGTTGAACGAGCCATTGTTCAAGGCCGGATACACCTGCAAACGCTGGCCGGCCGCATTGACGACAATGCCGTTGGCATCCGTAGTGAATGCGCCTGCACGCGTGTATTGCAATGCGCCGGAGTCGCTGACCACGAAAAAACCAGAGCCGTTAATGGCCATGTCCAGGCTATTGCTGCTGGTCTTGATGTTGCCCTGACCAAACTGCTGGGCGATGCGCGACACACGCACGCCATTGCCGGGCTGCAAGGACGACACGCCCTGCAAGGAGGTTGAAAACAACTCGGCGAACTCGGTACGCGACTCCTTGTAACCGGTGGTTTCCGAGTTGGCGATGTTGTTAGCGGTGACGTCCAAGTCGGTTTGTGCCGCGGAAATGCCGCTCAATGCGATGCCGAATGCCATGTCTAGTTCTCCAGATAAATAAGCTGCCAAGCTAGTTAAGGATAAGGGTTGCTGTTCAGTTGATTTGAAGTACGTCGGCCAATTGAATCGAGCCCAGCGTATGGGTATTC
>JANMSB010000279.1:0-8181 GCA_031388915.1 Pseudomonadota bacterium
GGCCGCCCATTGCTCGACCAACTCGGCAGTATCTGAACGTGACCCATCGTCTGCGATCAGCACCTCATCGGGCATCTCCACTTGACGCGCAATACTGCGGAATACCAAGTCGAGCGCTTCTTTCCAATTGTAGGTAGTGACAATCAAGCTGGTTTTCATAAAGAAAGTGTATTCTACTAGCCACGCTGGGCAAACAACATATCGAATCTACTCTGGCGACACACTATGCCTTTCCTCCTATTGATGCCCTCCTACAATCAGGCACATTACATTACTGATGCAGTGTGCAGTGTGCTGGCGCAAGATGACTCGGATTGGGAACTGTGGATTGTCGACAATTCGACCGACAACACCGCAGAGGTGATGCATCAATTTGCCGACCCTCGCATTCATTTCCATCATTTCGATGAACGCATGGATCCCGGAACCTGCCTTAACTGGATGTTGCAACAGGCCACCGGCCGGGATTTTTCCTACATTCACACCGACAACAATCTGCAACCCAATTACGTTCGTGTCCTGCGCCAGGCACTGGCACAGGACACGATGGCCTTGGCCTATTGCGACATGCGTGTAATTAATGAGTCAGGACAGTACACGCATGTCTTCAGGCGCGGCCCCTTCGATCTGCCGCGTCTCCTCAGTGCAGATACGCTGGGAGTCCCCTTTGCCGCCACGACCAAACTCGCGCAACAGGTTGGAGGCTTTAGCGTGCGCGATGTTGCGGACGACGTCCGATTTTGCGTCAGCGCTTATGGACTTGCTCACTATGTCCATATTCCCGCGCCGCTGGTCGACTACCGGCTTCATGGCAGTAGTCGGACACAACGCGCTGGGGGCGACGAAAGCATCAAGCTCACGATAGTCGAATTGATGTCCAATATCCTGCCCACACTTGTAGAGCGAGGAATCGATCCACTGGGCACACTGGCGCGGGCACTTCGAGAATCATTAGATGACGTGGATCTGTTCATTGAAGACCTTTGGTATCGCAAGTTGTCACAGCATGCATCAGCTTGGTGGCAAGGCCCCCCACGCTTGGAGTATTTTTTCTGGATGGGCTTGGTAAATATTCCTGAGCTTCCATTACCATGGCAGCGGCGGCTAAGCGGCTTCAGCAAGCGGATATCGCCCTGGGCCGCACTCGCGCTTCATCACGACCTTCACAAACGACGGCACGACCTGCAGCGACTTTTGGACAAATCACAAAACCTATTACTGACCTGGGCACGTGCATCGCTAGGCTCAACTGCCAACCACAACGTACGCATACAAATTGGCAGCACCGACTTTCGTACCATTTGGGCAGCACGGCAATTGGAACGCACACTAAAATGGCAACCCCTTCTGCACGACACCAGCGACATTCCCGTGTGGTTTGGCTGGGATACGACGGAAGATACAGCGCCTGTATTGGATTGCTCCTCTGACATCCGCTTGTTGCAACCACGCCCCACAGAGACCGCGACGGCATGAACGCCCCAACCGACGACTGGTGCAACATCTGCGGGCAAGCGATGGAACCAGCATTCAAAGCTCGCCTTCTCGTCCAGTATGACGTGCAGTACTTCAAGTGCAGTCACTGCATGTTCCTGCGCACTGAGCACCCTTATTGGCTGGGTGAAGCATATTCACAGGCCATTGCCGCCACGGATACTGGGATCGTGTTACGCAACATCAAGATTGCCAGGCAGCTCACCTGCGTTCTGTCTGCCATGTTTGGCCCTGAAGCCCGCTATTTGGATGTCGCAGGTGGCACCGGATTACTGACACGCATGATGCGTGACTACGGCTTCGATTTTTTCTGGGAAGACCCTTATTGTCAGAACGCCCTGGCCCACGGTTTCGAAGCGCCGCAAAACTTCAGCAGGTATGAAGCAGTCACCGCTTTTGAAGCCCTGGAACACATGGAACAACCCTATGACTTTATTCGCCGCTGCATAGAGCGCTCCGCAAGCAGCACATTCATCTTCACCACCGAATTATTCACGCCGCCGGAACCCGCTCTGGACTGGTGGTATTTCTCCAGAATTACCGGCCAACACATCGCATTCTTTTCAGCACCCACACTACAGCGCGTTGCCCAACAACTCGGTCTGCGCTTTTTGTCGCATTGTGGCTTGCACATGCTGACACGTCACAACCTTCCCGAAGATGACTATCGAAAACTGCTCGATCAAGAATCGCATGGACTGTTTGAACAAGTCACAGCATCTCGGCAGAGCTACGTCATTGCGGATCATAAAACCATGGTGCAGCGCGTACTACAAGCAAAGCACGGCAGCCTTGCCGAGCTAGACGCCCTGATTGGCAGTGGACTGCTGCCCCCCGCACAGCCCGCCAAACAAGGCAACAAACTCGAACGATTGGCACAGCGCTGGCAACGCAGCCTGCGGAAGCGGATGCGCTGGCTCAAAGCATAAAGACAAACACCAAGGATCCCCTACTGTGACCAAACCCGTCTTGGCTTATATCGGACACAGCTATCACCAGAAAACCGCCAGCAATGCCTTCTTTCTGGACTTGCTACAACAGCGCTATGCAGTCTCGACCGTTTTGGACACCAGCTGGCAAGCGACCGGACAACCAGTCAGCGCAGAAAAAATCAACTCGTTGCGAGCAGAAATTGTAGTTTTTTACCAAACACTGCCTGCCCGAAAGTTACTACGACAAATCGCTTGCAAACGAATATTTTATGTACCCATGCATGACTACGTGCTTGGCCATCCAGGATATCCATGGCATAAATTGCGGAGTTCTGGCATTCGGGTTATCAGCTTCTGCAACGCGATGCATCGGTTTTTTACCCACTTGGGCAATGAGTCGATATTCATGCAATATTGGCCATCACCAATTGCCCCGCCGCCTGAAGGTCACGGCCTGAACATTTTTTTCTGGCCACGCCGACATGAAATTGGCTGGCAGGTGCTGAAGGCTCTGCTCGGCAAGACTCGTCCGGAGCGCATAGTGCTGCGAACTGCTTTCGACCCGGATGAAACCGCAGACATGCCCTCTGCCGTGGATATTTGTGACTACCGCATCACCATCGTTGACGGCTGGTTGAACAAAGAGCAATACCTGGACCTGCTAAAATCGTGCAATGTATTCATGGCACCACGTCCCCTGGAAGGCATTGGTCTGTCGTTCTTGGAGGCAATGGCACACGGACTCGCCGTTATCGCTCCGAACCAACCGACCATGAATGAATACATTCAGCACAATCACAACGGCTATCTTTATGACCTCTCCACACCATCACCGCTAAGCTTTTCAAATATTGGCAATATCCGCCAGCAGGCATTGCTGGACGTAACCGCCGGATATCATGCTTGGCAAGCACGGCAGCATGAGATACTGGATTTTATGGCATCACCCGCTCGTCGAAAAGCCTCCTTAATGTGGCGAATCCGACGCTGGCTAGCCCGTTAACTCTTCAAGAACTCACGCATTGAACACCTAAGATACAAGTCTCATGAATATCAATAACACCAAACGCATCTTAATTACCGGTGGCGCAGGATTTCTCGGTTCACACCTGTGCGAACGCCTGATTCAGGAAGGCCATGACGTGTTGTGTGTTGACAATTACTACACCGGCAACAAAGCCAATATCATGCACTTGCTTGACCATCCACGATTCGAGCTGCTGCGACATGACGTTACCTTCCCTCTCTATGTCGAAGTCGATGAGATCTACAACTTGGCATGCCCCGCCTCGCCCATTCACTATCAGCACGATCCTGTACAAACCACCAAAACCTCAGTGCATGGTGCCATCAACATGCTGGGCTTGGCCAAACGGGTCAAGGCAAAAATCTTCCAGGCATCAACCAGTGAAGTCTACGGTGACCCAGAGATTCACCCACAGCCAGAATCCTACTGGGGCCGCGTCAATCCCATCGGCATCCGTTCTTGTTACGATGAAGGCAAGCGTTGCGCTGAAACACTGTTTTTCGACTATTGGCGCCAACACAACATGCGCATCAAGGTCGCTCGCATCTTCAACACTTACGGACCACGAATGCACCCGAACGATGGCAGAGTGGTTTCCAATTTCATTGTGCAGGCCCTGCAAGGCAAACCTATTACCATTTATGGCGATGGCAACCAGACCAGGTCTTTTTGCTTTGTGGACGATTTGATCCAGGGCTTCATCGCGCTCATGGCGACGCCAGACGACATCACTGGCCCTATTAATCTTGGCAATCCGGCCGAATTCACCATTCTGCAACTGGCAGAAATGGTCATTGCCAAAACAGGTTCACGCTCGAAGCTGGAACGACTGCCCTTGCCACAAGACGATCCGCGCCAACGTCAACCAGATATTTCATGTGCACAACAGATACTGAACTGGCAACCCACAACCTCGTTATCAGCAGGCCTTGACAAAACCATCCAGTATTTCGACTGCCTGCTGTCTGCAAATCAAGCCTGAACCGTCACCTTAACTGACAAACATCTGTTTTGGGTTTTGCGAATGTCCGCCTCACCGTCAAACAACGACAGTCTCCCACCATCCATTTGCCTGGCGCTCATTCACAATCACGATGAAGAGCGCAACTCGCGTATCCGCCCAGAAATAGCGCGGCTTGCCGCTCTTTTATCCTCGGGCCACCTTGTCCAAACGATCGAAGTTGCTTATCAGGCAACGCTCCGACCACATGACACATGGCTCGCCTTCAAAAGAGACGCGGCTTATCAAGTACTGGAGTATCAATGGAAGAAATACCGGCGGTTAGACGTTTCCATATTTAGAGCAACCGTTGACGCCATCAAATTTTTGAAGAAAAAGTACCAATCAAAAAACCGCGACGCAGTTACCCGTTGGCGCCGGAGTAGCGCCATTGAGACCACTGTGACCGACAAACACATTCGCGCATGGGACAGCTTTCTTGAAAGCGACTGCGATATCCTCATGTGCTTTGAAGACGACGCCGTATTCAGGGCAAACAGTACCGATAAATTGATACTGGTCATCCAAGAAGTTGTGTCAATGTCCCGGCAAAACAACATTTATGCAGACCTTGCCGGAGGGTGCGCGCTATCCGATCTTTTTATCGAACACCTCATAGAGAGAAAAGACGACATATTTACCTATTACCAAAAGCCAGTTACCAATACGGCTTGCGCCTATCTTCTAAACCGCCCGCTGGTTACCATGTTCAAAGAAACACTGGTTCGCCTGCCGTCGCTGCGACTGATTGGTATTGACTGGATGATGAACCGCCTGTTGATGGAACTGGAAAAGCAGGGTGAGATCTGTCAGTGCTTTCATACCGATCCAACCGCGCTAAAACATGGCAGCACGACTGGTGACTTTGTAGCGTGGGAAAGATAACGCTCCACCTCTTCCAAATTCGAACACTCATAACCCAACAATCCATGCATCCGGCAAGCACCACTCAATCCGCTGTTCTATTCCTGATATTTAACCGGCCAGATACGACAGCTAAAATATTTGAGCGCATCCGGAAAGCTCAACCGCCGCGCCTGTATATCGCTGCTGATGGGCCGCGTTTCGGCAAGGCGGGCGAATCTGAGAATTGCCGACTGGCCCGCGCCGCCACCGAGCACATTGACTGGCCTTGCCAAGTCACCACGCTGTTTCGTACAACCAACCTGGGCTGTAAAGAAGCAGTTTCCTCCGCCATTGACTGGTTCTTCAACCATGAAGAAGAGGGCATCATTCTGGAAGACGATTGCCTGCCATCACCCACTTTCTTTGGCTATTGCGACGCGCTGCTGGAGCGCTATCGACATGACACACGCGTTCGCCATATCTGCGGCTGCAACTTCCAGTTCGGCCAAATCCGCGGGAACGCTTCCTACTATTTCTCTCGACTCTCTCACGTGTGGGGATGGGCAAGCTGGCGCCGGGCTTGGCGCGCCTATGACAAGAATCTGTCCACCTATACGGCTGATGAGATTGGCAACGCGCTAGGCAATATATTCGACGACCCAATTATTATTGGTCGTTGGCGCAGCATCGCCAAAGAATTAAAGAACGACCAGATCAACACTTGGGACTATCAACTGAGCTTAACCAACCTGTTGCAGCATGGCCTATGCATCATTCCCAACCAAAACCTCATCAGCAACATAGGCTTCGGTACGGGAGCAACTCACACTACTGACCACGGCGCTCGCTACGCCGACATCCCGCTTGGAGAGATCACCAGCTTATCGCACCCATTACATTTTATTCCGGACAAAGAGGCGGATCTTTTTACACTCGGCGAAGAATTCCAGGTTGAGCGCATAAAGACAGAACAAAAAAGACGCAACAGCAAAGTGCGGCAATTTAGGCATCGCGTCAAACGCTGGTTTGCGAAACATGGCGGACCTACCCGCTGGAAAGAAACAGGGCTCGATGGCTAGTCAGCCATTAGTCTTTCCACTTGCATCCCGACACTTCCGCACGTCGGCTCCTCATTCAAAATACGCCACATATCGTTCGCAACGTCCAGCCAAGTACGCAGCGGAACCAGTTCAATTTGCTGTTCCTTGTTGCGGATGTACGCCCGGTTACGAATCGCCCTGCCCAATGCCGCCACAATCGACTCCTCGTTTTCAGGATCCACATAGTCGACCAGATTCCCACAAACCTCTGGCAAGGAAGAACGATTGGAGACGATTGAGTACTTTCCAAACCACGCCGCCTCACCCACCGGCAGCCCCCATCCTTCATAGCAACTTGGGTAGACGGCAAACAGACATGCTCGATAAAGCGCTGCCAACTCCTGATCAGACGGTGCCTCGATCAAAACCACCCATCGCAGCAGAGTCGGCTGACAGGACAACAACGCGTAGAACTCATCCGCCAGCCACCCACGCTTGCCAACAAACACCAGCCGCGGCAGGCGCTCACCCAGCTCTGCGTACAAACGAAGCCAACACCGTAAGAGCATTGCACCATTTTTCCGAATCTCGATGGTACCAACACACAACACGAATTCACCCGCGCCACGCACCTGTATCGGGAGCAGCCCGGTAGGGCTCAGCGTGCGCGAATATCCGAAAAATTCGTGCGCCAGCGGTACGATCCCCACATCACCGGGCATACGCCGCAATTGGATATGCTGGCAAAAATCCCGCGCAGTCCACGATGAATTGCAGACAACTCGAGAAACAAGGGGAACCACGGCATGATTCAACCAGTCGCTAAATTCTCGCACCGTGGAATCAGTGCAATATTCCGGGCGTATGACTGGAATCAAATCATGCATGAATTGCACAATATCTCCGCCCTCCTTCGCATGCTTGAATGCAAAATCTACGACTCGCGCCTCCTTCCAGTTGACGCCAAGAAACACCAGCGAATCCTGAGCGGAAAGACCATGGAGTTGACGAACCTCGAGCCTGTTTACCCCTTGAAACAAATCGCAAGCCCGAACCAAACCAGTTCGACGAAATCGCCTTGGAAAGAATAGCGCCGAAAGCAATAAATCAAGTTTCTTACAGGCGCGTTGCCATTTGCCACTGGAACCATTACGCAAGTAGCGCTTCAGAGTGATCGGCGATGGAAGTTTTCCCCGGTCTTGAATAAACCCCAGGCGAAACAACATTTTTTCGCCGTCAAATTCATCAGACAAATCTAACATCTGATTCGGTTCGAACTCGAGCATGGCATTGTCACGTCCTCGATAGCACAAACAACGCACGCGTTCGGCGCCAAATTTTTCGGCCATAAGTCGTATCAGATTCAACTGAACCCGCTGAATACCTGTAACACGAAGATTGCCCTGACGGACATATTCCACAATATCCGTGATCTCAAAGAAAAATCGACGCGTGTCTGTTATTTCCGGCATTCAGCGCCCTCCAAAAAACTGTCGGCCATAGATTCAAAATCCTCACGGCAACAACTCCCTTACCCCATTCACCGCCGGAAATTCCGCGGTATGCCTAACCGGCATGGTCGAGTCAGGCTGCGCTACCGCGAATATCTGGCCGATGCCATAGGCATGCGCGGCGCGCAGCACTTGCAGGTTGTCGTCGACAAACAGCGCATGCTCGCGCACCAACCCCAGATGACGCTCTAATAGCGGCCAGAACGGCGCAGCCTCTTTGGGATAGCCCAGGCTATGCGATGACACCACTTGGTCGAAATACCGCCCCAGGCCGGTGTAGTGTGTCTTGACCGCAAACGCATCCAGGTGCGCGTTGGTCACCAGAATGACT
>JANMSB010000302.1:0-2582 GCA_031388915.1 Pseudomonadota bacterium
GTACTCAAACGCGCCATTCGCACCTGCAACGTGATTCTGGATGAAATGGATTTGATGTGGATTCCGACCGAGCGTAGCTGGCGCTTGAACGAACGTCACTACGGCGCGCTGCAAGGACTAGACAAGGCGCAAACCGCCGCCAAGCACGGCGAAGCCCAGGTGAAAATCTGGCGTCGCAGCTATGACGTGCCACCGCCGCCCCTGGCGGAGACCGACGAACGTCATCCGCGTTTTGATCCACGCTATGCCGACCTGCCGCCAGAAGTATTGCCCGCTACCGAATCGCTGAAAGAAACATTGGCGCGCGTGCAGCCGTTCTGGGCCGACAAGATTGCGCCGCAACTCAAGCACGGCAAGGATGTGCTGGTGGTGGCGCATGGCAACAGTCTGCGCGCGCTGGTAAAGATGCTCGACGGCATGTCGGAAGCCGAGATTCTGGAATTCAACATTCCCACCGGCATCCCCATCTTGTATGAATTGGATGAGCAGATGAAGCCACGCGTACCGCGTCGCTTTCTGGGCGATCAAGCTGCTATTGCCGCTGCTGCTGCTGCGGTGGCCAATCAGTCGACGAAGAAGTAGGAGCGGGCCATATCATTGATAAGAAACCCGTCCTCTTCTTGGGTTCCGGTTTGTGGGTGGCCGGTTGAAGGGTGGCCGGTTTGAAACCGGCCACTACGGCGGGGGTGCAGCTTCGTTGCCGCACTGCCGCACGGCCAGCCATAGCTCCTTGATGTAGTCGAACAACCAGCACATGCGCTGCAAGCGCAGGCGATCCGCCGCCTCTACTTGGCCCAAGTACGCCGCTAGCAGTCGATCGCGCAGTGTTTCGTTGTAAGCGTGATAACAACACACGGCAGCGAGATCGAAAAATGGATCGCCAACCCCAGCGTATTCCCAATCGAGCAACCACAGTCGTCGATGGTTCGACAACACATTGAGATGATGCACATCGTTGTGGCACAGGCAACGATTCGTCAGGCGTGATGACTCCATGGCAATCTCCATAGCAATGTCCATCTCACGCAGCCGCGCTTGAGCATCATCCGCTGACCACGTTTGCCCCTCCAGACTGTGCCAGTAACCTCGTAAAGTGGCCGCGAGATCGATCAGTTGAATACCCACTGGCACTGGCAACGCATGTAGTTGGCGTAACAACTGCGCCACCTGGGCAATCGTAGCGTCTGTCCGCATCGCCTCCACACTAAGTGTATGCGCATTAACTAGACGCGTGACCAGCAAGCGTCGTTCGGGCTCGCACAACAATACTTCCGCACCGATGCCCGCTTGCTGCGCGATGGCCAAGGCCTGCGCCTCGCTGCGTCGATTCAATTGCAGAGCGTGTTCGTCCGCGGTGCTGATGCGCACCACCACTGCCGCGTGAGGCGCCTGCACGCACCAGCTCTCGTTAGTCAGGCCGCCCTTGATGCGCGTCGCGGTCAATTGCGACGGCGGTAGCTTCAACACTTCGGCGGCGACTTGTATCGGTGTCACGCCACGGCCTCCGGCAGTGCTGCCGAGACGGCGCGTTTACGCCAGACGAAATAGCCGTAAATCACCATAAATACATAAGCTACAAAGAGCAAAGCCGTCGCATTCAGGTCACGGGTGTAATACAGATAAGCGGCCACGCCATCGACAACAATCCAGTACAACCAGTTCTCGATCACACGGCGAGCGACCATGAAGGTGGTGAGCACACTGCCCCAGGTGACCAGTGCATCTAACCAGGGTGAACGGGCGGACTCAACATGGGCTGTCAAGATCCACGCATTGATTGCGCTGACCAGCAACACTGCTGCCAGGGCCACTACATGCTGCCGCCAACTCCAACTGACAATCACCAATTCACCATCACCGGCTTGACCGCGCCGCCATTGCCAATAGCCATACACTGCCATTGCAACGTAGAACACACTTAGCAAGGTTTCCATCATTAAGTTCGCACGCCACATCACCACCACGTAACACGCTGAGCTGATGAACGCACATAGCCAGCACCACTGACTACGTGCCATGGCCAGCATCAGGTACAGCAACGCCGTGATCACGCCGACCGCTTCCCAGATCGAGGTGCCGAGCAGTTCATGCAATATGGCGCGCAGTGATTCCATTGTTTTGGGGAAGCCTTGAATAACCTGTCATTTCAAGCACAGCGAGAAATCTTTCTTTGCCGAGAGTGTGCGGCATCAGGCGCTTGCTAGATTTCTCCCTTCGGTCGAAATGACAGAAGGGAGTCATAGAATATCCCTTAGTTCTGCCCGCCAAGTACTTTCATCACAAACACCTTGCGACCGGCGGCGGCAAAGGTTTTTTCGGTTTCAATGCCGAGAATCTCGAATACCCGCGCGTGTTCGCCAGAGACTTGCGTGCTCATGGCATTGGTAGTGACCTGCAATTCAGTATAGGTATTCAAGCGATCAATGAAATCCTTGATCGGTGGAATGAAATCCGCACTCAGCGGATACAAACTGATTTCAATCATGGTGCGCATATTCGAACCTCGTAGGGGCGGGTCGTGAACCGCCCACAGCAGCCCTCAATCCAAAGAGGGACGGTTCACTAAACGCCCCGACGATTTT
>JANMSB010000448.1:0-2705 GCA_031388915.1 Pseudomonadota bacterium
CCGGGCTGGCCGCCGCCACGTGCGCGGTCAGCTTGTTTTACGATATTTTGCGCGACTATATTTTGCGTCTCTGGAGCAGCTAATGCGGAGACATTCACACACAGAAACAACAACGCCATATGACGCAAAAACCGTACAGCCGAGTATCGGGTCTCCTCACCCCCTGTTAATAATTCTGTAGCACCAAGCTTCATTTTGACTCTCCTTTATACGTGTCCAAGCGCATCGATAATCGGCTGCCTGGCGGCGCGGCGGGCAGGCAGGTAGGCAGCCAGGGTAGCGACTATCCCCATCAGCACAAAGGTAAAGACAATGCGTCTGACGTCCAGATCAACCAACAACGGGGTGGGAGAGACACTGTTGGGCGGGGTGTAAGAAATATCTGCCACGTTGATGCCGTAGCGAACCAGGATGGTGATTAACAGGCCCGTGACGCAACCAAAAAAAGTCAGCAAAAATGATTCCGTGGTAAATATCCGCACCACTCCTGCCCTGCGCAAACCGATCGATCTCAAGGTGCCAATTTCGCGGGTACGTTCGATCACGGTCATGCCCATCGAGTTAGCCACACTCATCACGACCACTGTTAATACAATGGAGAAAATAAAACCGAAGATCATGTCGAACATGCCATGCACCTGGTTATAGAACGATGACAACTCATTCCATGTCTTTATTTCCAGATCAAATCCGGCGGCATGCAGCCTGGCTTGTATCAGCTTGCGCATAGGCTCGGTCTGCGCCACATCGTCGAGCAATACGGTGAGCCGATCAGCATGGCCTTCCGCGTCATATAAATTTTGCGCCAATGCCAGCGACACTAATGCAAACTTGTCATTAGTACCTGCATTGCCGGTGTCAAACGTTCCACCCAGGGTCACGTCGAGTGCATTGGCCTGCCCCGACATCGTATTGACCAGCATCGCTGCCAACCCTTGCTTCTCAATATGCAACAACCCGGCCAGCCCGGAACCCAACTCCACCACCTCGGAATGAGCGGGGTCGAGCTTCTTCAGCATATTGTCGAACACGCCACTACTGGCTTCACTCCTGGTAAAGATGCCCTCCTGTAACTTCTGCAACGCAGAGGGCTCGATACCTTCAGCAATAAAGATGGTACTGGCGCGTCCATTGCTGATGAGGCCGCTAAATGCCAGCCTGGGCGCAACCAGCTTTACATGCGCTTCGTTACGCAACAGTTCGCTGATCCTGCTGACTTCTGTGCCATTGAATAAATACCGTTCGGGATTAAGCTTGCCCTCCTTGTTCATACCGGGCTTGCTTAGCGTGAGGTGGCCCAACATCTCACCGTGGATAGCGCCTCTCGACATTCCGTTGTAAACATTATGGGTATAACCCGCAAACAGTGCGATTGCGGAAAACCCTAGTGCAATGGTCAACAGCGTCATCATGCTACGGCGTCGATTTCGCGACAGGCCGCGAAAAGCCAGTTTAAATGTATTCATTTGCTCACCTCGTCCTGTTCAATCAGTCCGTCGCGCAATAAAATCTTGCGATCAACATGCTCGAGTAAACGCGGATCGTGCGTGGTGAACACGAAAGTCACATCCTTGCTGCTGTTCATCTGGCGCATCAAATCAACGATCATCCTGCTGTTTTCAGAATCAAGATTGGCCGTTGGCTCATCGGCGATAATCAACCTGGGTTCAACCACCAGCGCACGCGCTATTGCAACCCGCTGACGCTGCCCGCCGCTGAGTTTATCCGGGCGCATGAGATGAAATTTTTCCAGTCCGACATCACCAAGGATCTTCGTCGCACGTTCACTCGCAACGCTTTCCGATACGCCCTGAATTTGCAGCGGCAACATCACGTTTTCAAGCGAAGAAAGCACTGGAACCAGATTGAAGCTCTGAAATACGAATCCAATTTTTTTTCCACGAAAATCGGTGATAGCATCATCGTTAAGCTTTCGCGTCTCATGCCCATCGAACCAGACCTCCCCACTGGTAGGCGTATCAATCAAGCCGATGATATTCATCAGGGTTGATTTACCGCTACCGGAAGGTCCCCACACCGCCAGAAACTCGCCCGCTTTAATATCCATGGAAACACTATGTAATGCATCAATAGCTGTCTCCCCGAGCATAAAGCGCCGACGTATATCTTTAATGCGCAACAAAGGCAGTAAAGGCTGAACTGGATTGTTATTCGCCATGAATTCCTCCAAAAATTTGTGTATGTCCCTTCGGCAAACGCACTATGGTGGAAAACAAAAAATCTTCGAGCAACTTGCGACGAACAGCGGAAATGAAGCAATGAGATGTAAAAAAGCGGCGTAAATGGTTTTGGTAATCCAGATCAGACGTGCAGAAAGGATAAAAAGCTCGCAATGGGTAAAGGAGACACTTCCAAATGGCACTGCCCGGTTTGGCGCTGGGGCGGTCGTGAGGCCAAGCTCCTCTAAGGACACACTGATTTATTCTCTGCGCCTAGTATCCAAGTGATGCCGACTTTGCGAGAATCTGGGCATTGATGATTGATTGAAAGACTGCGATGCAGCGAAGCTTTTCTGACCTCGAATACGGTGCAAGAAGAAAGTGACGCGGCGCGACCGATTTCTCGGCGAGATCGACACGGTGACGCCGTGGCCCGCGCTGCTGGCGGAGATGGAACCGTTCTACCCCAAGGGTGAGGGACGCGGCCGACCGCCGATCGGGCTGGAGCGCATGCTGCGCATGTAC
>JANMSB010000524.1:0-2013 GCA_031388915.1 Pseudomonadota bacterium
CACCGACAACGAATTCCGATGGATCAACGCTCACCAACTTAGCCGGTTATCGCATCCTTTACGGCACGAGCTCGAGCGCACTGACGCAACAGATCCAAGTGGCGAATGCCGGCATCTCGACCTATGTGATTTCGGGCTTAACCAGCGGCACGTACTACTTCGCTGTGCGCGCATACAACGCAGCGGGTGTCGAAAGCTCGTCATCCACCATCGCTAGCAAGACCATTCCCTGATCACATCGATCTTTCTGCGGACGCCGTGATGCCACTCTCTCGTGCATCGCGGTGTTCTTGTCTCAAGGCATTGTCATTGCAAGACTATGTTCACACCTGCTCGGGCGTGGGCACAAAAAACTCCGGCACTGGATAGCCGCACTCTGGCGGGATCGAAAAGTACATGCCGTCGGGCCGTCTCTCGAAGAACGGCGACACCGGTACGATCCGCCGCCCACGCGCTGCGGCCACGGCTTCGTCCACCGTGCTCGATTGTGCCAGCAGGTCCAACTGGCACTTGGTAGGGAACAGCAGGTTACGACGCTTCGATGCGCCGAGTGCAATGGCCTCAACCGGGCGCAGCCATTCGACGGCGACCGTTTCGCGCCCATCGGAAATGGCCGTCAAATGGGTTGCCCCCCAACACAGGCGGAAGTGGGTGTCGAACCGCTTTGGCGAACCTTCGGGAGTCACCCAATGAGCAAACGGCGCCATCGTCGATACGTCGAGCTTGCTGCCGGACCGACGCACCTCGTCCAAGAAGGTCCGGGGCTGCTCGCCCACCTCCGGCTGGCGCTCGGCGCTATCAAGCAAGAGCAAGCCCGTCTCTTCATATAGTTCACGGAAGCCAGCGATGCGCCGCGTACGCTCCGTCGCGTCTAATCCATCCGCGCCCTCGAGGAAATCCCGCCAGGCTTCGTCGGCGTCCGCCGCATCAACCACGCCACCGGGGAACACCAGCGCCGATGAATAGTGCGACTGGGGGTTGCGCACCACCATCAGCACTTCAAGGCCATGCGCGCCATCGCGAACCAACAGCACGGTGGTCGACAGACGGGGAACCGGCGCCATCATCGCGACACCGCCTGCGTGGTCGTGCGTCTCGCGCTTGATGGTGCTTGTGTGTGCATATTCCGCATGGGTTCGCCGTAGTTAGGGAAGGTCTGATTTACTTGTCATTTCGAACCCTTCGGCAGGCTCAGGATAAACTCCGTGAGAAATTTTTCTTCGTCTGGATGCGAGACTATCAATCACTTGCAAGATTTCTCCCGTTGGTCGAAATGACAGTGACAAGTTAATCAACGGTTCCTTAGATGTAGTTTCGCCGCCCGTTGCAGCGGACGTCAATGTTGCGCGACCAGTGCTTTTCGTCCGTCTCAAATTGAAAATTGCGGATGGGCAAGCACCGCTTCGCGCCAGGACGCATCGTCAGCCGCTACGCCGAGTGGCGCTTGTGCGTCACTGCGATGCCAGCGCGCCAGCCACTCCGCTCCTAACAACTCGTGTGCGTGATCGTTCACCGCGGCTGCTCGTGATAAGCCAATCGTGGTTTCTTGCTTAGGCCCCGTTGCGCGGCCCTTGGCTACGTAAAATCCGGCGGCGAGCATGGCGGCGCGCACCGCGGTGGAATAGGTGTAAGTAAATAACTCGGTGGCGCGCTCACCGCACATGGCATGCAGCTCGCGAAATGCCGCCAACGTCCACAAGTTACCATCCGTCTTAAATGAAAATGGATCGAAGAACACAATGTCGGGCGACGGCGCAGTGAACTTGGTGACAGCAAAATCTCCCGGCACCAGCAGCCATTCGATGGAGCCGCACGTGCTCGTCCATTGATTGTTGGCAAGCAGCTGCCCAGGTGCCGCGTGTTTAAGATGCTTAAACCAGCGACGATGACGTAAGGCAAGTTGCAGCGAATCCAAATCGTTTTCAAAGCTGATCAGTCGCAATGGCCTGCCGCGTTCAGAAGGTTGCAGCGCTTCGCAGGCTTGAATGGTCGCCATGGCATTCGCGGCAGCAC
>JANMSB010000032.1:0-16777 GCA_031388915.1 Pseudomonadota bacterium
GGACTACTTGCAAAACCGCAACCTAATCAAGCCCGACACTCGCCTCAACTTGCTCGGCAATCGCCTGGTGCTAATCGCGCCCGCCGACAGCGCGATCCAATTAAAAATCGCACCCAACTTTGCGTTAAGCGCCACGCTTGGCAGGGGCCGTTTATCCATCGGCGATCCGGACTCCGTGCCGGTCGGCAAGTACGCACGCTCAGCACTGACTTCATTGGGCGTATGGAATAGCGTCACCGACAAATTAGTGCTGGGCGACACCGTGCGCAGCACGCTGGCGTTCGTCAGTCGCGGCGAAGCGCCGCTGGGCATTGTGTATGAGACCGACGCGCTCATCGACAAGCAGGTACGCATTGTTGATGTGTTTCCGGCCAACACTCATCCAGCCATTGTTTATCCCATTGCCTTGACGAGTTCGGCGCGCGCCGGTGCGGCGCAATTCATCGCTTTCGTTCGCAAGGCGCACAGCCAGGAAATGTTCAAAAAATACGGCTTTGCCGTGCTGCCGTGACGGCGCGATAAACACATCACCCTTGCCTGAACCAATCATTCTCGTTGCATCGACATATTCGTCATGAAAAACATACTCCGCATATTTACCTGCACTGCGCTGCTAGCCACTGCGAGCGTCAATACCTATGCCGCCGACACTGACACACCGCAAAATTCCGAACTCGTCAAACTGCAACAAGCCATCGCGCAACAACAGACACAACTCGACGAACAACAAAAACAATTACAGAGCTTGATGCAGACCAAGCTGGCGACACAGGATGCGCCGCGTTGGGCCATGAGTTATGGCAGACCAACGATTAGTTCATCGGACGGCCAATTTACGTTGTCGATCCGCGCCCTGGTACAAGCGGACTCGGCGCACTACGCACAGGATGCCGCCGGCCCCTTACCCAGCGACTATCGTCGCGGCTCTACAGGCACCACCACACCCAATCGGGAAAACAACTCAGCGCGTGACTTGAGCGACGGCACGTATTTTCGGCGCGGCCGCTTAGGCATTGAAGGCGCCTTCTATCGCGACTTCAATTACAACCTCACCTTGGAACTGGGTGGCAGCGGCGCCGAAGGCGCAGGCAAGATCACCAATGCGTGGCTCAGCTACACGGGCTTCGCACCGTTCACGATTCAAGCCGGTGCATTCGCGCCGATTGCGGGGCTCGACGACAGCACTGCGCCCGAAGATGCGCTGTTCATTGAAAAAGCAGCGCCCGCAGAGATTACCCGCGCGCTGGGCGCTGCCGACGGTCGCACCGCCTTCGCAGTGCGCGGCAGCGGCGCACGTTGGATGGGATCGTTGGCACTCAGCGGCCGCACCGTGGCGGATGCAGAGGTGTATGACGCGCAGGACGCAGTGGTAGTGCGCGCCGCCAGCCTGGCCGCAACGTCGGCTGACTACAACTTGCACATCGGCGCGGCGGGCACCTACGTGCTACATCCAGCCAACGCCATCGATTCGGCCGCTGCAATTGATTTATCCAGCGCCCGTTACGTGCTGCGTATGCGCAATCAACCCGAACTGCGTGTGGATAGCACGCGCCTGATCGACACCGGCAACATCGATGCGTTGCATGGCTATGCGGCAGGAGTCGAGCTCGCGGCCAACTGGCGCAACTGGTTTTTCCAAGGCGAGAACTTTTGGTATGGCATCGAGCGGCGCAACTCGACTTTGGCCAATCCCACCTTCAACGGCTACTACGTGCAAACCAGTTGGCTGATCACCGGCGAGAGTCGCCGCTACAACATGGCTAATGGTTCATATCAAAACCCACGCCCGTTCGTGAATGTGTCATCGCAAGGCGGCTGGGGCGCATGGGAAGTGGCGCTGCGTTACAGCCATATGGATTTGAACTTTCACGAAGGCGTCGAGGGCACTGCCGCTGCCGCGGAAGGCGTACGCGGCGGCGTCCAAGACATCCTGACCACTGGCGTAAATTGGTATCTGAACCCCAATATCAAGCTGGTGTTTAATTTTCTGCACATCGATGTCGATCGCTTGAACCCCTCGACCACCGCTTTCGGCTCAGCCAGTTCGTTTCCCCAAGCCGCGCCCACCGGCTCATCACCGCCACAAGGAGTGCAAATTGGGCAAACGCTGAACATCTATGCGCTGCGCGTGCAATACAGCCTTTAAGCGGCGCGCAAGTGGCGACACTGCGTGGCCCGCTTAACTATTTGCACCCACAGACGCCGCTGCAGCCTCAACACCGCCCGGCTTGCGAATGAAGCGTGTGGCGACCAGCAAGGCGGCCACAAGCAACGCAGCGGCGAAGCGCAGTGAAGCGGCGCATGGCGCAAGAACACGAAACCCATGATGGCAAAAAGTATTCGTTGCTCGCGTAGTCGGCATTGGCCCGCAGATTAGCGGCGGCGCTCCGCTCCACAGACGTTTTTCTATAGCTTCAATGTGTTCGAGTTGGGGTTTGTGACTCTTGCCTGTATTTATTTAAAGCCAGGCGATCATTTTCATGTCGCAACTCATTTGCTGCGCGTCTCGCCGGCCACCATGGCTTCTCCGGTGAGAATGGCGTACAGAGGAAGATTGATGAAGTAATTGGAACGGCCAATTTTTTGCTTATGCAAAAAGCCGGTGTCCGCCAGCGCTTCCAAGTACTTGGTGGCCGTGAGTCGCGACACCTTAAGGTCGTGCTGAATGAACTCTATCTTCGTATAGGGATAGGAGAACAGGTTGTTTATGAGGTCCTGACTGTAAAAGCGATGCTGTTCGCGGATGCGATGTTTGTATTCGAGTAACAGCGCTTTGATGGCTTGGATTGCTGCAATGCCTTCGGTGGAGGTTTTTTCGACAGCATCCAAGATGTACAGCACCCACTCTTCCCAGGTATCGCGTTCGCGTACCTCTTGTAGGAGCCGATAGTAGTCGGACTTGGTGCGCACGATATGGCGACTCATGTAAAGCACAGGAATATCGAGCAAGCCCTGCTTGACCAGGTACAGCACATTGAGGATGCGTCCTGTACGCCCGTTGCCGTCGTAGAAAGGATGGATGCTCTCAAACTGGTGATGGATCAGCGCCATCTTGATCAGCGGATCGGCAGGGAAACTTTCGTCGTCGTTAATGAACCGCTCAAGATCGGTCATCAGGTCCACAATAGCAGTGGGATCCTGAGGTGGTGTGTAGACCACTCTCCCGTCGCTGGCCTTGAGCGCCGTTCCGGGCAGCTTGCGAAATCCGGCGTTGTTTTGCTCCAGCTCCAAATGGATACGTAGGATGTGATTGTTCGTAAGCAAGCGCGTATCGCGCACGGCTTCGAAGCCGACATATAGCGCCTGTCTGTAACGCGCCACCTCCTTGGTCGCCGCACTGGTTGCGGCCTCGGGAAACGCCGCGTCGCGAAATAGCTCATCGTGCGTGGTGACGATGTTCTCGATGGCAGAACTGTCCTTGGCTTCCTGCAAACCGAGGGTGCCAATGAGGATGCCTTGGTTGGGAATCGACGCCACCACACCCTTGAGCTCAGCCAGCCGCCGACTAGCGGCAGTGAGCTTCTTTAAGATGTCGGGCCGGTCGAAACGGGCGGCATCCAAGGCGATTAGGGGCGCGATTTCGATCATTTTGTATACACACAACCGGGGACATACATAGGAAAGCGCCATTTTATATACACGTTGATCCGGACGCGCAAAGCTTTTTCTTGTTTTGGCCTACCGAGCGGTATGGGCGAGACTCCGCCAGGCAGGCACCAGTGTCGCAGCCCCAACCTTCCTAGTTAACGATAGCCGGCATTTATTCGACTCTCGATAGCTCGCACTCCTGCCGGGTCGGTCGTGATCAAGGATCGCAGCCGGAACGGGCAAACAACTTCCTGTGCCCATCCAAAAAATGAAAGCACTGTAGATTAAGGGGAAGACATTAAATGATGGTGGCCAAGGCCGGAATCGAACCAGCGACACGCGGATTTTCAGTCCGCTGCTCTACCAACTGAGCTACTTGGCCAACGTGTGCCGGGTTCGGATGAACCGGGCAAAGACGGGGCGCGTATTAAACCGGCCGAACCGGGGTGAGTCAACCAAAAACAGCCGGGTGATGGGCAAATGACGCGGCCCCAAACTGATCCCCAATCTACAGGTAGTCGCGCTTGATCTCGACATAGCGGGCCGCCGATTCGTGCAACTCGGCAATTTCGTGCTCGGTCAAATCGCGTACCCGCCGCGCCGGGCTACCCAGGTACAAGCCACTGGTCAGCCTTTTCCCGGGTGTCACCATCGCGCCGGCACCGATGAATACGTAATCCTCGAGGACTGCGCCGTCCAGCACGATGGCGCCCATCCCCACCAAGCAGAAATTGCCGATGGTGCAGGCGTGCAATACACAGTGATGGCCGATGGTGACGTTTTCGCCGATGACCAAGGGAACACCGTTCGGCAATTGCGGGCTGGGGCTAGTAACGTGCAACACGCTGCCGTCCTGAACGTTGCTGCGTGCGCCGATGCTGATGTCATTGACATCGCCGCGAATGACTGCGGTTGGCCATATCGACACGTCGTCACCCAACGTGACTCGGCCAATGACCACGGCGCTGGCATCCACAAACACCCGTGCGCCGAGTTTTGGGTTGATATTGCGAAACGGGCGGATGTTCATAAGTCGCATCACAGGTGACGATAGGATGTTTGCATTGTGACTAACTTGAACCCGGCGACTCAAGTCCGTATATCTGGCGCATCAACTCCACCGAATCGAGTGCCCCGCGATGACCAATACTTTGCTGTCTTTCACCGGCCTGCCGCCGTTCAAGCAAATTCAAGCCAGCGATGTTGAGCCCGCCATCAAGCAGTTGCTCGATGAGCAGCGCGCGCAGTTGGAAGCGCTGCTGGCGCAACCGCAACCCACCTGGGACAACACCGTGGCGCCATTGGAAGCCATGCAGCACCGACTGTCGCGCACTTGGTCGCCAGTTGGGCATCTCAATGGCGTAATGAATTCAGACGAGTTACGCGCCGCTTACAACGTCTGCCTGCCGCTGCTCAGCGCGTGGCACACCGATGTGGGTCAGAACGAACGGTTATTCACCGCGTATGAAACCGTGCGCCAGAGCGAGGCCGCCCGACTCAATAGCGCGCAACTGAAATTACTCGATAACGCACTGCGTGATTTTCGCTTAGGCGGCGTGGCGCTGCTCGCCGATAAAAAAGCCCGCTACAAAGCATTGATGGAACAACTGACCCAGGTGCAAGCCAAGTTCGATGAAAACGTACTGGACTCTACCAATGCCTGGTCGAAGCTGGTGACAGACGCAGCCGAGCTCACTGGCCTGCCCGCGCCGATTATCGAGCGTGCACGCGCCGCGGCTAGCAAGGCTACACGCGAAACCCAGCAGCCCACTAATAATACGGAGGGCTGGCTGTTTACGTTGGATGCACCCAACTACCTGGCGGTGATGATGCACAGCGCGAACGAAAGCCTGCGTCGCGAGTTCTATCAAGCCTGGGTCACCCGCGCTTCGGAACACGGCCTGCAACCGGATCAGTGGGACAACAGCGGTTTGATCGAGACCATTATGAAACTGCGCCACGAGCTGGCGCAGTTGGTTGGTTTCGACAATTACGCCACGTATTCGCTGGCCACCAAAATGGCCAAGTCGGTGCAGGAAGTGCGAACCTTTCTTGAGCAACTGGCCACTTACAGCAAAGCCGCCGCGCAACGCGAACTGGATGAACTGAAAGCCTTCGCCGGGCGCGATTTAAATGCCTGGGATGTCAGTTACTACTCCGAACGCTTGAAGCAACAGCGCTTTGATTTATCCGAAGAAGCGCTGCGTCCGTACTTCCCCGCACCGCAAGTGCTGAGTGGTTTGTTTGCGGTGGCCTCGCGCCTGTACAACGTGGACATCGTCGAACGTAAGGACGTGGAGAAGTACCACGACGATGTGCAGTTCTTCGATATCTTGAATGCCGATGGCTCGCGGCGCGGCAGCTTCTATGTGGATTTATATGCGCGCCCGAAAAAACGCGGCGGCGCGTGGATGGACGACTGCGTGGGTCGCATGCAACTGGGCCAGGGTAGCTATCTGCCGGTCGCTTATTTAGTGTGCAACTTCATGCCGCCCCCTGCTGGCGGCGACCAACCGGCGCTGCTCACACATTCCGAAGTGGTGACCCTATTCCATGAGTTTGGTCATGGCCTGCACCACATGCTCACGCGGGTTGACTATCCCAGTGTGTCTGGGATTAACGGCGTGCCCTGGGATGCGGTGGAGCTGCCCAGTCAGTTCATGGAAAACTTCGCCTGGCAGCCCGAAGTGCTGCCGCTGATCTCCAAACATGTGGACACGGGTGCGCCACTGCCGACAGAAGATCTCAAACGCCTATTGGCCTCGCGTACCTTCCAGGCCGGCATGCAAACCGTTCGACAGTTGGAATTTGCGCTGTTCGATCTGCGCATTCATGCCGAATACCACCCAACACGCGGCGCGCGTGTGATGGACACCTTGGCGGAAGTCCGCGCCCAAGTGGCAGTGATTACGCCACCAGCCTTCAACCGTTTCCCACACAGCTTCTCGCATATTTTCTCGGGTGGTTATGCCGCCGGTTACTACAGTTACAAATGGGCCGAAGTGCTGGCGGCCGATGCTTTCAGCGCCTTCGAGGAAACCGGTGTATTCAATACGCAAACCGCCCAACGTTTTGCGAGCGCCATTCTCGAACAAGGCGGCAGTCGCGATGCCATGGATGCCTTCGTCGAGTTTCGTGGTCGCAAGCCGCAGATCGAGCCGCTGTTGAAACAGCTCGGTCTGGCCGCGTAAGGAAGGTGTCAATGAAGATTGCCACCTGGAATGTAAATTCATTGCGAGTGCGGCTGCCGCATTTGCAAGCCTGGCATCAGACTGCGCTACCCGATGTCATCAGCCTGCAAGAAACCAAAATGCAGGACAGCGAATTTCCGGGCGCAGCGATTCAAGCGCTGGGCATGCATACGGTATTCAGTGGGCAACGCACCTATAACGGCGTGGCCATTCTGTCGAAGACCGCACCGGAAAATGTGGTTGCCGGCATTCCCGGTTTTGCCGACGAACAAAAGCGAGTGCTGTCCGCAACCATCGGCGACACGCGCATCATCAATGTGTACGTGCCCAACGGTCAGGCGTTGGATTCCGACAAGTATCAATACAAACTGAAGTGGCTGGCAGCATTGCAAAACTACGTGGGTGAAGAACTCACGCGACGTAAGCAATTGGTGGTGCTCGGCGATTTCAACATCGCACCGGAAGATCGCGATGTGCACGATCCGCAAGCTTGGATAGGCTCGGTATTAGTCAGCGAACCGGAACGCCAGATGCTGCGTGGCTTGCTGGGCCTGGGCTTACGCGATGTGTTCCGTAACTTTGAGCAAGCCGAAAAATCCTTCAGTTGGTGGGACTATCGCGCGGCAGGATTCAGACGTAATGCCGGCCTGCGTATCGACTTAATTCTGGCCAGCCAGGAAATGTCTGAGGCTTGTACAAGCTGCACGATTGATAAAGAACCGCGCAAATTGGAACGGCCGTCGGATCACACGCCGGTAATTGCTGAGTTCGGCTAGCAAGCAACTGTGCCGTGCTTCGCGCATTTGCAATTTCCTGGGTCGAATTCGTTTACCAGCCGGTCCACGCCATGGACATCCCGTTCAATCTGACTAGACTCCCTTGGCAATTCAACCCGACCCTCAATTCGCGATCCGCACATTCACTGACTCATGCAATACCGGCGCAACGACTACGACGTAACCAACACCATCCAGGTGAGTTCGCCGGATGCGGTGCGTCGTGCGGTGCGCGAACTGTACGCACAAACCTGGCCGTACTTTTCCTTCGACCGTTTGGACACCGCATTCGCGGATTTCGAGCGCCTGTATCAGGGCGTGTATCCCGGTTATCACGGCTGCGACACGGTGTATCACGACCTGCAACATTCCTTGGATGGCACGTTGGCCGCCGCGCGGCTGTGCGTAGCCCATGATCGAGTCGTGCACAGCGAGCGCCGTATCGGCCCGGAACGCGCCATGTTGTGTGTCATTTGCGCCTTGTTTCATGACTCCGGCTATATCCGCGAAGTCGACAATACCGATGTGCGCAATGGCGCCGAGCTGACCCTAAGCCATGTGTCGCGCGGCGCGGAATTTCTGGCGCGCTATCTACGCATCATCGACATGGGCGACTGGATTCCGGTGGCCACACAAATTATTCATTTCACGGGCTACGAACTGAGTTTTGATTTGATTCAACTGGACAGCAGCCTGGATCGCACCACCGGTCACCTGCTGGGCACTGCCGACTTGATCGCGCAGATGTCGGATCGCTGCTACTTGGAGAAATGCCGTGATCGGTTGTATCCGGAATTCATTCTGGGTGGCATTGCCGTGAGCGAAGATGGCTCGGGAAACGCCAAGGTGCGGTACAGCTCGGGGCTGGACGTGTTGCGTGGCACACCCGAGTTCGTCAAATCCATCCGCCGTTCGCACTTAGACGGCGAGTTCGACAGCGTATACCGGCATTTGGAAGCGCTGTTTAATGGCCACAATCCCTACATCGCAGCCATCGACGCGCACTTGAACTACTTGGACGAAATTTTGCGCACCGAGCGCTGGCCCTTGCTACGCCGCGACCCGCCCTGCTTTGCCTGGGAAGAAAACCCGGTACAGAACATCCGCTCGCTGGCGCTGGATAAGCTCAAGAGCCTGTGGGCGAAGGCGTAGTAGTGGCGGGTTTCAAACCCGCTACCCTTATAAATAAGGCGGGTCTCAGACCCGCCCCTACATGGCTACGGCGGATCAATCGCCAGTAAAAACCGCGTGTAGATCTCCGGCAATCTGGCCAGCACCTGCTGCTTGCCTTCAATCTGGCTCTGCTCCAACACCCGCCGCAACATGGCCAGACTCAATAACTCCAGGGCACGCAGGGACACCGGCGCATAACTAAAGTGCCAGGGCTCGGGAATCACGCCGCCGTGATCGGTGCGATACGGACGGAAAAAGCCAAAACGCCCTGCATGCCTATCCAACCACGCCGACAACCGGGCAAATATCCCGTCGTGGGCATATTCCGGCACCGTTAACTGCACCTGGTAGCCGGTGGGAATGGCTGCGGCGTCCACCAAATCGATCTCCGACCCCCAATGATGGCGGCTGCCGCCAGGAATGGCCGACCAATTCAAGATGGCATCCAGCAGCGCCGGCGGGGCCAGAGCGGCGTGATCCAGGACCATCCCATCGCGCCCTATCAAGGTACGTTCACCACGCCATTTGCGGTTCCAGATCAGCAATTGAGTATCGAAGTCGCGGAACGCCGAGCGGGATTGCAGGTCAATACCCTCGCGAGCCGCAGCGTCGCGCATCGCCAAGAATGAGGTGGCGGCTTCGAAGTGCAGAGCGCATTTTGGGTGATCGAGGGCGACAATATGGCTAGTCGCACGTCCGGTTAATTCAAATTCGTTCATGCAATCTGGCGCCTCCGAGGCATTCAAGTTCACGTATATCTGTAGCCACCATAATGAATTAACGCAGCGAAGCCAGATAAATTAAGGGTTTATCTATCTCGCCTGCCTGACCCAGCATCAGTATGATGCCAGCAAATCATTCTCAGTCATCGCCTCCACAACCAGGATCTCAGCCCGGTGGTGGGAGCCCGAACATTACCTTGGCGTGACCAGCGCCTGCGGCCACAAACTAGTGAAGTCATACAGATATTCAGTCACCGCGCTACTGATCACCGGAGTGATCGGGGTGGCGTTGACTGTATTGTTGCTGCTCACTGCGCTGCGTGACCAGGCAAGTTCCTGGCTAGTCATTCTGGGCCTGACCGGCTTTTTACTGGCCATGTTGTCGGCACTGCTGGCCTGGCGGGTTACCCATCGCCTGGACCAGCCCATTCACGAACTGATCGAAACCGCCGAACGCATCGGCAATGGCAATTACACCCAGCCGTTGGCCGTCACCGGCGAGCATGAGCTGGCGCCACTGGAATCGGCGCTCGAACAAATGCGCCAGAAATTGCGCCAGAGCACCATCGACAGCAAGTACCTCACCACGGTGCTCGACAGCATGAATGATGCCGTGCTGGTAACCTCCACCCAGGGCAACATCACCAAGATCAATGCCGCCGCGCAGCGTCTGTTTGGCTTCACCGGGGAACAATTAACCGACAAGCCACTACTGGAGCTGCTGGTACCGACGAACCACGCCGACCCGGAACATGAATCGTCGATTCTGGAACTGCAGGAATCGGTGATTCGCACCGCCAGCGGTCAAACCATCCCCGTCTCCATGTCCAGTTCCTCCCTCAGCGCGGACAACGCCGAGTTCCAAGGCACCATCTTTGTGATGCGCGACATCACCGAGCGCAAGCGCGCGGAGCGGCGCATCCGCTACTTGGCGCGCTTCGACTCGCTAACCAAGCTGCCCAATCGCATGCAGTTCCAACACCTGCTGCAACAGGCCATTGCCCGCGCCCGGCGCGCCGAGCGTGGGGTGGGGTTGTTGTACCTGGACTTGGACCGCTATAAAGAAATCAACGACACCTTCGGCCATGAGGCCGGTGATCGCACCTTGGAAATCTTGAGCGAGCGCTTGACCCGGGCGCTACCCAAGGAAGCCGTGCTGGGCCGACTGGCCGGCGATGAGTTTGCGTTGTTTATCGAAGGACTGGACCCGCAGGACGACATCCGTTCGCAAATCGCCAACCTCGCCCGCATTGTCTTGGCGGAAATCAGCAAGGCGTTCTATGTACAGCAACACGAGCTGTTCCTGACCGCTAGCATCGGCATTGCCTTCTGCCCGCGCGATGCCGAAAACGTGATCGACTTGATCCGGCATGCCGATGCGGCGATGTATCACTCCAAACAAAACGCCGGCAACAACTTCGCGTTTTACTCGCCAGAAATGAATGCCGCCGCGGTGGAACGGCTGATGCTCAAGTCCAAGCTGCGCCGCGCACTGGAACGCGACGAATTGGTGATGTTGTATCAACCCAAGGTGGATTTGGACAGCGGCCTCATTATCGGCGCCGAAGCCTTACTGCGCTGGCGGCTGCCCGGACACGGCGATATTTCACCGTCGCAGTTCATTCCCCTGGCCGAAGAGACCAGCCTGATTCTCGGCATTGGCGATTGGGTGATGAACCGCGTCTGCGAGGACTACAAACGCTGGACGAGCCAAATTCTCGACCCGGGTCGCATATCCATCAACTTGTCGCTCAAACAATTGCGCCAATCCAGCTTCGTCACGCGCTGCCGCAACATGTTCAAGCGCCATGAGCTGTCGCCTACCTGCTTCGAGCTGGAAATTACCGAAACCACCTTGATGCAAGATCCGAAGCGCACCATCAAATTGCTGGATGAGCTGTATGCCATGGGCGTGCACTTATCGATTGACGACTTCGGCACCGGCTACTCCTCGCTCAGCGCCTTGCAGCAATTTCCCATCGGTACGCTGAAAATCGACCAGTCATTCGTGCGCGGCATCGGTGAAGACCAGAATGACGCCACCATCGTGCGCACCATCATCGACATGGGCAAGAGCATGGACATGAAGGTGGTGGCCGAGGGCGTGGAAACCCGCACCCAGTTGGCATACCTGAAACACCACCGTTGTCATTATGCCCAGGGGCATTTGTTCGGCGCGGCCATGAGCGCCGAAGATTTCCTGGCGCTGATGACCGCCCAGGCCAGTGGCCAACATCGCATTGCCGCTTTGTTTGCGTAACTAGCCTCTCAGCGCATCTACTTCCCTGTCGGTCCGGCTTCAGTCGGACGCTGTAACATCGCTGTCAGGCTTCAACCTGACCCACAGGGTTTTCTGCTGCTAGACTTGTCGGCTATGCTCAATTTCTCCGACATCTCCATTCGACGCGGCACGCGGCTGCTGTTTGAAAAAGCCACGTTCAATCTGTTTCGTGGCGAAAAAATCGGCATCACCGGCGAGAACGGCAGTGGCAAATCCACGCTGCTGGGGTTGGTGCGTGGCGAAATCGCGCCTGACACCGGCAGCTTCGAGATGCCCGGCAATCTGGCGGTGGCGCATGTGGCGCAGGAACTGTCGGCCAGCGATGCGCCGGCCATCGAGTTTGTGCTGGACGGCGATGAGGAATTGCGCCGCATCGAAGCGCAGATTGCCGAAGCCGAGGCCGCCGATGACGGCCATCGGTTGGCGGAACTGTATGGTCACTACGATGCCATTGGCGGTTATCACGCGCGCAGCCGCGCCGGAACGTTACTGCACGGCCTGGGCTTTACCAGCGCCGACGAACAACGTGCGGTGCGCGATTTCTCGGGTGGTTGGCGCGTACGACTGAACGTCGCCAAGGCCCTGATGTGTCGCTCCGATCTGCTGTTGCTCGACGAACCCACCAATCACCTGGACCTGGATGCGGTGCTGTGGCTGGAAAAATGGCTACAGGACTATCGCGGCACCATCCTGTTGATCGCCCATGATCGAGACTTTCTCGACAGCATCTGTAATCGCATCGTCAACCTTGAACATGGCAAGGCCGAGGCGTATCGCGGCAACTATTCAGACTTTGAAGAGACGCGCGCCGCCAAGCTGGCGCAAAACCAAGCGCTGTATGTGCGCCAGCAGCGCGAAGTGAAACATATCGAATCGTTCATCAATCGATTCAAGGCCCAGGCCAGCAAGGCCCGCCAAGCGCAAAGCCGCATCAAGGCGCTAGAGCGCATGCAGCGTATTGCGCCGGCCCATGTGGACACTGAATTCACTTTCTCGTTTCTGGAACCGCACAAGTTGCCGCGACCCTTGCTAACCGTTGAGGACCAAGCCACTGGATATGGCGAGACGCCACTGGTGGAGAAAATCAACTTCACTATCGCACCCGGCGCGCGCATTGCCTTGCTGGGCCACAACGGCGCCGGCAAGTCCACCGTCATCAAAATGCTGGCCGGCGAATTGCCGGCGCTGTGTGGCGAACGCACTGAAGCCAAGGATCTGCGCATCGGTTACTTCGCCCAGCATCAGTTGGAACAGCTCAACGAAAAAGAATCGCCACTGGCGCATTTGCGGCGCTTGGGCGGTCCCGCTGCCGCGAAAGCACCCGAACAGGATCTGCGCGATTTCCTCGGCACTTTTGGCTTTCGCGGTGATCGCGTGTTTGAAGCCATCGGCCCATTCTCCGGCGGCGAGAAAGCGCGCTTGGTGCTGGCCTTGTTGTCCTATCTAAGACCCAATCTGTTGCTGCTGGATGAACCTACCAATCACCTTGATCTGGAAATGCGTCAGGCACTGGCGTTGGCCTTGCAGGATTACACCGGCGCAGTGCTGATGGTCTCGCATGATCGGCACCTGCTGCGCACGGTGGTCGATGAGTTCTACATCGTCGCCGATGGTCTAGCCACGCCCTTCGATGGCGACTTGGAAGACTATGCCAAATGGGCTGCCAGCCATCCCAAGGAGGCGAAGCAGGGAGAAACCAAGGCCAAGGTTGTGAAGACCAGCGAGTCGCAAGAGGCCGCCAAGGAATCCGACGAAGCGCGCAAACAACGCAAGCGCGATGCCGCCGAGCAACGCAATCGCCTGACGCCCTTGAAAGCCGAACTCGCCAAGCTCGACCAGCAATTGGCCAAGCTGCAGAAGAGGTTGGCGGATGTCGAGCTGCAACTGGCGGCGCCGGACATCTACGATGCCGCGCAAAAAGCCCGGCTGCGCACATTGCTCGACGAGCAGATCCAATTGAAACGAGAGATAGAGGGCGCTGAAAGCGCATGGCTTGCCATAAGCGATGAGCTAGATAAGGCCAATCCCTAAATTTGAGCCTCATCCGCCCACCGTCCTAAAGCTTTATGAGGCCGGGTCGCTACAGCAGACACAGTAGACGTCTGTTCATTCAAACTACCAATGGCACATGGATATACATGGACCACAGACGCCGACTTTGCACCGGAGTCTTTAATCATGAAATCCCTGAGCGTCAAAGCCAAACTTATTGGCACCTTGGCCATTCTTGCCCTATCCATGCTGATCGTCGGGTTGCTGGGCTATCGCAATTCCACTCAAGAGTCCCAGGCGATGACGGCGATTTTCGACAACTACTTTGAAGCTCAAAGCATGTTGGCGAAAGTCGTCCAATATCAAGTGATAGTCAACAATGAGATCGTGGGGGGCGCGATGAGCCGCTCCACCGACGGCGCCCGCCAGATGCGCCAACGCAGCGATGAGCTACGCACCAAGATCAAAAAACTGATGGATGCCTATGAGCCCACCATCGTGACGCCGGAAGAACGCAAGCTGGCCGATGACTTTCTCAAGAAACGTGCAGCGTTAGTCGAACAGAACAACGCCGTGATCGCCCTCATCGATGCACAGCAGTACGACCAGGCGATGGAGCTATATCAACGCAAGTCCAAGCCCTTGCTGGATGCGGCGGATGCCACGGCCGAAGAGCTGACCGAATTTCAGATAATCGCTGGGCGCAAATTTGCCAATGAAGTCTGGGCCACTGCGCATACCAACAACCAGATCATATTGTTGGTGATCGTGTCGGCGCTGGGCTTGGCGATAGTGATTGGCCACCTGTTGACCAAAGCCATTGTAGGGACACTGAATCGGGCGGTAACGGTTGCCGAGAACATTGCCGGCGGCCGGTTGGACAATGACATACACGTCGACAGTCAGGACGAACTGGGCCGTTTGCTGGAAGCGTTGCGCGCCATGGATACCAAGCTGAGCGAAATCGTCGGGCAGGTAGTCTCCGGCGCCAATGCCGTCGGTTCAGCCGCGCAACAATTGGCGCAGGGCAACGACGATCTCTCCAGCCGTACGCAAGAACAAGCCTCGGCACTGGAAGAAACCGCATCGAGCATGGAAGAAATGACGGCCACCGTAAAACAAACCGCCGACAACGCCCGTCAAGCGAATCAATTGGCCTTGTCTGCGCGCTCGCAGGCCGATGCAAGCGGTTCGGTGGTGACCTCCGCCGTATCCGCCATGAATGAAATCAACACAGCAAGTCGTCGCATCGCCGACATCATCGGCGTGATCGATGAAATCGCCTTCCAAACCAATCTGCTGGCGTTGAATGCGGCGGTGGAAGCGGCGCGCGCCGGCGAACAAGGTCGCGGCTTTGCGGTAGTGGCTTCCGAAGTGCGCAATCTGGCGCAGCGCAGCGCCTCGGCCGCCAAAGAAATCAAAGGGCTGATTAACGACTCCGTACTGAAAGTGGCGGATGGCACTGCCCTGGTGGATCAATCCGGCAAAGCCTTGGGCGATATTGTCGATGGCATCAAGAAACTTACCGATGTGGTTGCCGAAATTACCTCGGCTTCACAGGAACAGGCTGCCGGTATCGATCAAGTCAACAATGCGGTGACGCAAATGGACCAAACCACGCAGGAGAATGCTGCGTTGGTGGAAGAATCCGCCTCCGCCAGTAAGGCCATGGAACACCATGCGCAAGAACTAGTGGAGTTGGTAGGTTTCTTTAAAACCACACGCACCGCTACCAGTGTTGTACCGCATAACACACCGCGCCTAGCGCACAGCAACCCCAGCCCGCGTAGCGTTGCTCGGCCAAAGCCAGCGAACCATTCCGCATCGAGCCATGCAGCAAGCCCCATGGCCCGCGCCAGCGGCGATACGGCATCGGCATGGACGGAATTCTGAGGGAGAACGGTAGAGGCGATTGAGCGTAAGGTAGTGCCGTCGCCCCAACTACACCTTCACCGATAGCAAGCACGCCGGCGCCATAGGATCATCTGCATCCGTCACCAACAGCAGGTGTATGCCATCCGCCTGCTGTCGAGCATCAACACCTTCAATCTTGTGAGCAGGCGTCACACGCTTCATCCATAACAAACGATGCTGGTCATCCGCCATGCCGATCGCTGCGCCGACACAGGCGCCATCGTCATACGCGTTGTCGGTGTCTTCGGCCACCGCAGCAAACAGCCAGCGCCCGTCGGCCAACGCAGCAGCATCGCTAAAACACAGCGGTACGCCGTCAATATGCCCCAATTCCATAGCGTGAATTGCCAACGGCGCCACTACAGGCAGCCGATCGTCTGCGCTCAAGCCGGCGAGCAATAGCGGTAAATCCAGATGAATCACTGCGTTGGTTCCCGCCTTGTTACCACGTTGCAGCAAGCACAGTTCGTTGCCACGTACCCACGCGCCTTCCAGATTCAACTCATCGAAATGTTGTTGTAACGCCTCAAACAACGGTGCCGCATCCAGGCTACGCGGGGCTTGTCGCACGCCACCCTGGGCATCGAGTGGCAGCAATGCACCACGGTAACGTCGCTCAGTCGATCCTGAGCCCAATGCCAGCAAGGCGCCGTGTTCGCACTGTGCAAACGGTGGCAAGCGCGTCAGCACTTCTAGATCGGGCTTATGCTTTTTGCGTTTCTTAGGTTTATCCGGCAATTCGCCGGGAAACAAACGCAGCAGTTCGCCCGGCGCATCGCCCTTCGCTGCAAACACACCCAGGTGAAACTCGTCGTCTGAGACCACATACAAGTAGTCGCCCACGCGCACCAAACCGCTGGCGGCGCTGATAAACGCCGGCCGCTGTGGGGCAGAAGCCGTTTGTAGCGTCAATTCGCGCAGCTTGTTCAAACGCAGCATGATGGCCGGTTGCGATAGGGAGACTGCCGCCAATCTATCTGTTTTATCGATGTCATCGAGCAGTATTTTGCGCTGTTAATTCCGGCCAGATAGCGCGATGCTCTCTGTCAAGGAGAAACCCATGAACACTATCAGACGCAGTAACGAACGTGGCTATGCCGACCATGGCTGGCTCAAGTCATTTCACAGCTTTTCGTTTGC